>NZ_DATLXO010000020.1:0-31043 GCF_035575815.1 Iamia sp. | reverse complement strand
AAGACTTCGAACCCACCCTCACACCCCTCCAACACCAAGTCCTCGACCTCCTCGGCATCCCCGCCGACACCTACACCAACGCCCCCACCACGCCATGACAAGTGGGGGCGCATAACGCCCCCGAGAAGTGCGGAACGTCAGCTGTAAGACCCCCGGTGAGCTCGACGAGGACGAGTCCAAGGTGTTCGATCCAGAAGGCGCAGTCGACATCTACGAACAGCCACCCGAGGACGAGCGCCCGCCCGAGTACCCTTCGCCGGCCGAGGAGGAGTAGTCGACGGAGCGGGCACGACGCCTCCCAACTCGGCTCCCAGGCCCTTCGCCGGCCAGGGAAGCACCGTCCCCACCACCAATGAGAGCATCCTCCTGAAGGCCCTGTGGCCACGTGCCCGTGGTCGACACGGCCGGGGCGATCCGGCGCCCACCGCCCCCGAGGTCCTTCGCGCCGAGATCGCCTGATGAGGCGCCTGATAGGAGGCCCCGACCCTGGTCGACCCAACGGTCGCTGATCGCCTCGTCAAGCGCGGCATGAGCTCGGGGTGAGGGACGGGGCCCGTGCCCGCCGCGCCGTGCGGGCGACGAGCAGTGCCTCGACCCCCACCGCAGCCAGGACCACGATGGAGGGCTCGGCCGGTGCGCGGAACCGCATCAAACCGAAGAACGAAGCGGCGGTCAACGTCACGACCACCAGCGGAGCCAGCAGCGGGATGAGCGAACGTCGGGTCTGCCGGAGCGCCCGCGCGCCGAACACCGCCGCGCCCACCAGCCCGAAGGACATGGCCCACCCTGTGGTCGACGCCCATCGCGGCCGTCCCTCCGTCTGGGCCAGCGAGATCATCTGGAAGGGGCGGTAGACGCCCCACATGCGACCAACCCGTGCCGCCATGACGACGGGGACCCGGTCGAGGTGACCGCGCATGTAGCGAAGGCCGATGCTGCGCTTCTCAGCGGCTTTCACCGATGGCTCGGGAGAATCGCCCCGACCCAGGCCGCAGGTCCCGTCGTGCAAGCCGAACAAGGGCCCGCGGTAGCTGTTCCTGCAGTTGGCACCGATGAGGCTGTCACCGTCGCCGTAGGAGATCAGCACCGGCTTGTCGAACCGCGACAGGTTGTACGCCGACCATGGGGCGACGGTGATGACCGTTGCGGCGATTGCGACGCCGCACAGCAGCAGCCGTCGCTTCGCATCGCGCGGTTGCACGCGCAGGGCCACGGGGATGAGGAGCAGGGGCAGCAGCAACGCAGATTCCGGCCGGCTTAGCATTCCCACGCCACACCAGACGCCGGCGGCCGCGCCGTCCACCCAGCTCCCTCTCCGGAGCAAACGGTAGGCGAACAGCACCGTGCCGGCGACCCCAAGCGTGGCGAGGGTCTCGCTGAGGAGTATCCCGTCGTTCATCCACAGATTGGGGTACACGGCCGCTGTGCCGGCGGCCACCAGGCCGGCACGGGTGCCAGCCGCCTCCCGGCCGATCAGCCCGATCACGGCCACCACGCCGGCACCGGCCAGAGCCATGGTGAGCCGCATGGCCAGTGCGCTGCCGTCTGTCAGCCAAGCGACCGGAGCCAGCACCAGGGAGGGCATCGGAGGGTGGTACGCCGCTTCTTGATCAGGGGGACCGAGCAGCGGGTTCTTGAACCCTTCGCCTCTCGAGAGCCGTTCGGCTCCGTTCTGGTAGTACAGCTCGTCGAAGGAGCGCACCGTGCCCGTCCGGGGCGACGTCATGTCCGGATCGGGCTGGTGTTGCGTCACGGCGAGCACGTAGGCACAACGGCCGGCGAAGGCGAGTAGCACTATCACCGTCAAGCGGGCCGCGAAGGACCGAAGGCGCATAGCGGGAGGATCGTAACAGCAAGCGGTCAGGCCCCTCACGGGTGAGCTGCTTGAAGCGCTGAATGGACAGACCATCGACGCCTGCCCCAGCGGCGGCGGCCCCGACGAGGTCAGCCCGGAGAACCTCGGCCCAGAAACCCACTCTGACCTGCGGTTATATGGTGGAGCTATGGGGAATCGAACCCCAGACCTCTTCCATGCCATGGAAGCGCTCTACCAACTGAGCTATAGCCCCGTGGGAGCGATCACCGTAGCACCGCCCTCGGATCCGACCGAAACCGCTTCGGGCGAGATTCGGGCGTCGACGAGGGCACCAAACGGCTTCTCGATCGGTCGCTTCGCGGCTTGGGGCACCGGTCTCCTCGCCGCGGCGTGCGGCGCCCACAGTAGCGTCGGCCGTCGGAGCCGACCAGGAGAGAACGCCATGCCGATCGACGCGCCGTATGAGCCTGGCCCCTGGGAGATCGTCGCCACGCAGGTGGAGCAGTACGAGGCCACCGGCGGCAAGGAGGGCGGCGAGATGCAGGGTGCGCCCTGCATCATCCTCTCCACCCTGGGCGCCACGTCGAGCCAGCAGCGCAAGACGCCGTTGATCCGAGTCGAGAAGGACGGTACCTACGCCGCGGTCGCGTCGATGGGTGGCGCTCCCGAGAACCCCGCCTGGTACGTCAACCTCAAGGCGCACCCCGACGTCGTCACCCTCCAGGACGGTGCGTCGGTCCACGACGCCACCGCCCGTGAGGCGACCGGCGACGAGAAGGCCGAGTGGTGGGCTGTGGCCACCGCGACGTGGCCCGCGTACGACGACTACCAGGCCAAGACCGACCGGGAGATCCCCCTCGTCATCATCGAGCCGCGCCGCTGACGCTCCGCCCGGCAGCCGGGCCTTGCCGACATGCCGATGATCGGTATATACCTGTCGACGTGGTGCGAGAGCCGACGTTCCTGATCCTGGCCGCAGTGGCCGCCGCGCCCCTTCACGGCTACGGGATCCTCCGGTCGGTCGAAGAGCTCTCCAACGGCCGGGTCCGGCTCCGGGCGGGGACCTTGTACACGGCGCTCGACCGGCTGGTCGGGGAAGCCTCGCTGGTCGTAGACCGCGAGGAGGTCGTCGACGGTCGGCTGCGCCGCTACTACCGCATCACCGACGTCGGACTCGATGCTCTCCGACTCGGGGTCGAGCACTTCGAGGCCAACGCGTCGGCCGCACGGGGCCAGCTCGCCCGCCGATCCGACGTGAGGTCGCGGTGAGCCTGGAACGCCAGTACCGCCATCTGAGTCGGTGGTTCCCGGCCGACTGGCGTGCTCGGAACGAAGAGGAGTTCATCGCCACACTGCTCGACGGGGCCGAGCCGGGTCGCGACTCGGTGTCACTCGCGGAGGCCGTCGACCTTGTTCGCGGGGCGATGGTCTTGCGGTCCCGGGCCCTGTTCGCTCAGCCCCGTCGGGCCGGCGGCGGTCGGTCTGCGCGTCGGTTCGGGTTGGTCGGCCTCGCCCTCTTCTCCGCGTGTGCGGTCGTGATGGTGGTGAGATCTTGGATCAGCGACATCTCGGTCGAGTTCCTGCTGACGTCGCTCATCGTGGTCGCCGTGCCCGGCACGGGGGTCTTCTACACGGTCTCGAGCTCGATCGGCGGCGGCTGGCGGCGCGGGTTCTTCGCCGCCATCGGCTGCACCTTCGGCATCGTTCCCCACGTGGTGGCGGCGATGCTCGGGCTCTCCGGGGTCATGCAGGCCGGGTCGGTCGCCTTCGAGGCCGTTCGCTGGGCGGGGGTCGCGTACTTGGTGGTGATGGGCGTGTCGATGATCCGCCACGGTGGCGCCCTGCGCTTCGACCCGGCTTCGACCGCCTCGATCGAACCGATCGCCCTGGTGGTGCGGCGGGGCATCCTGCTGAACCTCCTGAACCCGAAGCTGACGGTGTTCTTCTTCGCCTTCCTGCCGCAGTTCCTCCCCAGCCCGCCGGGCCTGCTCGACCCGAGGCTGATCGGGCTCGGTGGCGTCTTCATGCTCATGACCTTTGCCGTGTTCGTCGTCTACGCCTGGGCCAGCGCCGCGGTCCGCGACCGCGTGCTCGGTGCGCCCGTCGTGCTGCGCTGGGTCCAGCGATCACTGGGTACGCTGCTGATCGGGGTCGCGGCCCGCCTCGCAGTCACGGACCGCTGAACCCCGGGCGAAAGGTTTCATCGCGGCCGAGCGGGGGTCAGTGGCCGGACCTCTGTCGGGTCGGTCGTCAGTTCCAGCACCGTCGCAGCTTCCGTCGAGCTCAGTCGGTCCTGAGGTAGGCGACGACCATGCGGGTGATCTCGGCGGTGAGCACGTCGTCAGCGATGCCCGAGGCGTCGTCGGTGGCCACCCGGTGCACCAGTGACTCGACCGTGTCGATCACCAGCCGGGCCGCCACCGTCGGGTCGGCCACCCGCACCTCGGGGTGGCCAGCGAGGAGGGCCGCGACCCGGCCGGTGAGCTCAGCCTCGAGGGCGCGGAGCCGGGCCAGCTGCTCGGGGGGACGGGGCGCCTCCTCGAAGAGCACCCGGTGGAGCTGGCGGTCGGTGGCGTGGAGTCCGACGAGCGCGCCCACCGTGGCGGCGATCAGCTCGGACAGTGGGGGAGGGTTCGCTCGGTCGCCGATGGCGTCCGCCAATGCGGCCTCGAGCACCGCCGCGCCGGCGTCGATGTGGGCATCGACCAGCTCGACCAGGATGGCGTCCTTGTTCGGGAAGTACTGGTAGAGCGAGCCCACCGACAGTCGGGCCGCGGCGGCGATGCGGTTGGTGGTGCCGTGGGAGTAGCCGTGCTCCTCGAACACGGCGCGCGCCGCGACGAGGATGCGAGCACGAGTCTCGGCGGAGCGTCGTTGCCGTGGGTCCTTCCGGGGCCGGAGCGGTGGCGGGAGCGTGGAGGCGGTCATGCGGAACCTGGTGATCCGTGGGGCAGCGGGATGCGGCGACCCGCTCGAGGCACGGGCGACCGAACCGGGGAGAAAGCGAGTCGACGAACACGAGCAATCCCTCGGGGTCGCGGCTGCCATCGGGGGCGCGTCGGTCGCGGCGGTGGCCGGGGTCCTCACCGTCGTCGCCCAGGCGCAGATGGGGGCGTCGTGGCGGATTGGCGTGCAGGCCGGCGAGCGCACCGAGCTGATCACCCACGGGCTCTACGCGCACGTGCGGAACCCGATCTTTACCGGGATGATCACCTTCGCGGCCGGCCTCGCCCTGCTCGTGCCCAACGCACCGACCCTCGTGGGCGCGGCCCTGGCCGCCGCCACCATCGTCGCCCAGGTGCGGATGGTGGAGGAGCCCCACCTGCGGTCGGTCCACGGCGCGGCCTACCAGGTGTGGGCCGCGCACGCTGGTCGCTTCGTCCCCGGGATCGGCCGGTCCTTGCCCGCTTCCTGAGCGGACCGCTGAGCCCGTTCCTCCCGTGGCCATCCTCCGAGGCGGGTCGTGGGGATCCGTTCTGACACCCCACGCGGCCACCGGTGGCGCCGTGGTGCCTCAGAAGCGAGGTCACCCGCGAGACGCCGGTGGGACGGCGGCCGTCAGGCGACGACGAAGTTCACCATGCGCCCGGGGACGATCACGACCTTGCGGATCGTCGCCCCCGAGAGCAGCGCCGCCACCTTCTCCTCGGACCGGGCCGCGGCCTCCATGGCGTCGCGGTCTGCGTCGGCGGCGACGGTGACCCGTCCCCGCACCTTGCCGTTGACCTGCACCGGGATCTCGACCGTGGTGTCGACCAGCCAGGTCGCATCCGCGGCGGGGTAGGGCTCGTGGGCGAGGGAGCCGTCGTGGCCGAGCCGGGCCCACAGCTCCTCGGCGACGTGGGGGGCAAGCGGGGCCAGCAGCAGCACCAGCGCGTTGGCGACAGGGCGCGGCACGCCGCCGTCGGGGTGGGTGGCGGTGAGGTGGTTCGTCAGCTCGGTGATGCGGGCGATCGAGGTGTTGAACCGCAGCGTCTCCATACCGTTGCGCACCGACGCGATGGCGCGGTGCAGCACCCGGAGCGTGGCATCGGACGGCTCGACGTCGGCGACCCTGACTGCGCCGGACTCCTCGTCGATCACGACGCGCCACACCCGCTGCAACAGGCGGTACATGCCGACCACCGCAGTGGTGTCCCAGGGTCGGCTCTGGTCGAGGGGCCCGGTGAACATCTCATAGAGGCGCAGCGTGTCGGCGCCGTAGGCCTCGCAGATCTCATCGGGAGCGACGGCGTTCTTGCGGGACTTGCCCATGCGGCCGAGCTGGCGCCGCACCGGGTTGCCGTCGTGGAGGAACCGCCCGTCGCGCTCGACCACCTCGGCGGCGGGAACGTGGAAGCCGCGGTCGTCGGTGTACTCGTGGGCCTGGATCAGTCCCTGGTTGAACAGCCGGCGGAACGGCTCCGACGAGCTCAGGTGCCCCAGGTCGAAGAGGACCTTGTGCCAGAAGCGGGCGTAGAGCAGGTGCAGCACCGCGTGCTCGACGCCGCCCACGTAGAGGTCGACGCCGCCGCAGTCACCGTCGAACTGCGGACCCATCCAGTACCGCTCGTTCGCGGGGGCGACGAGCTGCTCGTCGTTGTGCGGGTCGAGGTAGCGCAGCTCGTACCAGCACGACCCGGCCCAGTTGGGCATGGTGTTCAGCTCTCGACGGTAGGTCTGGGTGCCCTCACCGTCGCCCAGGTCGACCGCGACCGTGGACCAGCCCTCGACCCGGCCCAGGGGCGGCTCGGGCTCGGAGTCCTCGCGATCCGAGGTGGTGGGCGTGAAGTCGTCCATCGGCGGCAGCTCGAGCGGCAGGGCCTCTGACGGCAGGGCCCGGGCCTCGCCGTCGGCGCCGAAGACGATGGGGAAGGGCTCGCCCCAGTACCGCTGGCGGCTGAAGAGCCAGTCCCGCAGCTTGTACTGGACCTTCCCCCGACCGAGGTCGCGCTCCTCCAGCCAGGCGGTGATGGTGGCCTTGGCCTCGGCGACCCCCAACCCGTTCAGCGTCACCTCGTCGTTGGCCGAGGCCACCGCCTCGCCGCCACCGTCGTAGGCCACCGGCCAGGTGTCGGCCGGCGCCGCCTCATCCACGCCGTGGGTGGCCCGCCAGGCGTCCGAGGCCCGGATCACCTCGGTGACCGGCAGCCCGAAGGCGCGGGCGAACTCGAGGTCGCGCTGGTCGTGGGCGGGGACGGCCATGATCGCGCCGGTGCCGTAGCCCATCAGCACGTAGTCGGCGACGAACACGGGCATCGGTTCCCCCGTCGCCGGGTTGGTCGCGACGCTGCCGGTGAACACGCCGGTCTTGGCCTTGTCGCCGGCCTGGCGCTCGAGCTCCGAGCGGCGCCCGGCGGCGGTGACGTACGCGCTGACCGCAGCGGCGGGGGAGGTCGCGCCGCCGGTCCACGACGGCGCGGTTCCCTCGGGCCAGACCTCGGCGGTGAGCCCGGTCACGAGCGGGTGTTCCGGGGCCACCACCACGTAGGTGGCGCCGAAGAGGGTGTCGGGCCGGGTCGTGAAGGCCTCGAGGTCACCGGTGGGCGTGGCGAAGCGGACCTGGGCCCCCGTCGAGCGGCCGATCCAGTTGCGCTGCATGGACTTGATGGCCTCAGGCCAGTCCAGCTGATCGAGGTCGTCGAGGAGCCGGTCGGCGTACGCGGTGATGCGCAGCATCCACTGCTTCATGGGGCGGCGGTACACCGGGAGGTTGCCCCGCTCGGAGCGCCCGTCGGCGGTGACCTCCTCGTTGGCCAGCACCGTGCCCAGTCCGGGGCACCAGTTGACCGGCACCTCGGCCCGGTAGGCGAGGCGGTGGCGGTTGACGACGACCCGGCGCTCGGCGGCGTCGAGCTCGGACCACGGTCGCCCCGACGGGTTGGTGCCCTCGGCGGGGACGCGGGTGCCGTCGTCGAGCTCGGCCTCCAGCTCGACGACGGGACGCGCCCGGTCGGCGTCCTCGTCGTACCAGCTCCCGAAGATCTGCATGAAGATCCACTGGGTCCAGCGGTAGAAGTCGACGTCGGTCGTGGCGATCGAGCGCCGGTGGTCGTGGCCCAGGCCGAGGCGCCGGAGCTGGCGGCGCATGGTGGCGATGTTGGTCTCGGTGGTGACCCGAGGGTGGGTGCCGGTGGCCAGGGCGTACTGCTCGGCGGGGAGGCCGAAGGCGTCGTAGCCCATGGTGTGGACCACGTTGTGGCCCGTCATCCGCAGGTAGCGGGCGAAGACGTCGGTGCCGATGTAGCCGAGCGGGTGGCCCACGTGGAGACCCGCGCCCGACGGGTAGGGGAACATGTCGAGGATGTAGCGCTTGGGTCGCCCGCCCAGGGTGTCGAAGCCGCCCGAGAGGTCACCGACCGGGTTGGGGGCGTGGAAGGTCCCCTCGTCCTCCCACCGATCCTGCCAGGCGGCCTCGATGGTGGCCGCGAGCGAGGCCGAGTAGCGGTGCGCGGGCAGGTCGGGGTCGGGGGAGCGGTGCTCGGCCATGGCCCGGCACGGTACTCGGGAGCCCCGTTTCGGTCGTAGGGTCGGGTGCTTCGCCGAGGACGAGACCTACCGCTGCGATCGGCCTGGTCGGGGTCCGGGTAGCGTCTCGGTCCTTATGCCCGGAACCGAGGCCCGCGGGCCGGCGCGGCGGCGGAACCAGGCGACGGTGGCTGCCGTCACCCTCGCCGTGGTCGCGGTCCACCTCTGGGCCAGTCGATCGGTCCCGGGGCCGACGATCACCTATGACGAAGCCGGCTACCTGGGCAACGCCCGCTGGCTGGCCGGCCAGGACCCGACCTTCGAGATGCCCCTCAGCCCCTACTACGCGTTCGGCTACTCGGCGGTCATCGCCCCGTTGCACTGGGTCACCGACGACCCCGATGTCCTGTGGCGGGCGATCATGAGCGTCAACGCCGTGCTGCTGGGCAGCCTCGTGCCGCTGCTGCACCAGCTGGCGCGTCGCGTGCTGGGCGTCGCCTTCATGCCTGCGCTGCTGTCGGCTGCGGTCGGTGCCCTCAGCCCCGCGGTGCTCGGCACCGGCGGGCGGGCCGTGGCCGAGAACCTCTCCCTGCCGCTCGTGGTGGCCACCGTCCTCGCTCTGCACGCAGCCCTGTCGCCCGGTCGGGCGGTCCCTCGCCTGGTGCTCGGCCCGACGGTGGCGGCGCTGTACGCCAGCCATCCCCGCTTCGTGCCCGTCGTGGCGCTCTGCGGCATCGGGCTCCTCCTCGCGCTGGTCCGACCGGTGCTGCCCCGGGCCCTCGCGGCGGGCAACCTCGTCGGCCTCGTCGCCGGGGTGCTCGCGGTGAGGGCCGTCGACGGCGCCCTCGTCGCGGCCCGGTGGAGGGCGGTGGCCACCCTCGAGGGGACACCGGGTGATGTCGTCGACCTGGCCACCAGCAGCCAGGGGGTACGCGCCTTGGGTCGTTCTGCCCTGGGTCAGGGCTGGTACGTCGGCGTGGGCACCCTCGGCATCGCCGTCGTCGGCCTCTGGGCCGTGTTCCGGATCGCTGCCGGTCGACCGATCGTCGCCGAGGGAGGCGCGACGCCGCCGGCCGCACGGCTGACCGCGATCGGAGCCCTGGCGATGGCGGCGGGCGTCTTCGCCGTCTCGATCGTCTTCTTCGCCCGCAATGACACGCGCGACGACCACCTCATTTATGGACGCCACAACGACTGCTTCGTCCCGATGTGGATCGCCGCAGGCATCGCCCTCGTGGTGAGCGAGACCCGTCGAGCCCGACTGGCACGGACCATCGGTGCCGTCGCCGCCGTGACTGCGCTCGTGTCGGCCGCCGTGATCGTCGCCCTGAACCCCGTCACCCACGGCGGCGACTACCGGCTTCGGGCGATCCCGGCTTTCAGCCGGGTGCTCGAGGGTGCACCGGACGGGGTGTTCGTGCGGGGCTCGGTCACCGCGCTGGTCGGTCTGGCCACACTCGCCGCCCTGGCCCTGCTGGTTCGCCGGCCGACCCTCGCAGCCGTCGCCCTCACCCTCTGGTTCGCCTGGGTCGGGATCGCCCGGGTCGAGCTCACCGAGGCTTCCACCCAGCGCGCCTATGCCGGGTGGCGTGCCCCCGACGACCTGGAGCGCCTCGGGGTGCGGGAGGCCGCGATCGATGTCCGCACCGCACAGGTCGCGGTCGTGACCTACCAGTTCGCCCTCCCTGGCGTCCGGTTCCTGCCCTACCTGTCGGGCCGTGATCCTCGCCCGGACACTCCCTTCGTCCTCGCCGCCCTGACCGACGCGGCGCTGATCGGCGAGGGGGCGCGCCTCGCGCTGATCGACGAGGGCGGTGCGCTGACCGATCGGGAGCCGTCGGCCGTCGGGCTCTGGGTGCGGCCCGGACCCGACCTCCGACGCCTCGACGCTGCCGGCCGTCTCCTCCCCGCCGGCTTCCCGTCCGCGCTCCCGCCGACGGCGCGGCGGGCATCGTTCCAACTCGTGGGCCAGCCGTCCGACGTCGAGGTCGACGCCGGCGAGACCGTGTCGTTCGACGTCGCGGTGCGCCACGACGGCACCGGGTCACCGTGGCCCGACCGGGGCAGCGCCGGCGGACGGGGATCGGTCTACGTCCGGGCTCGGGTCACCCCCGTCGGGTCGTCCGATGATGACGCCGTGACCGAAGGTCGGGTCGAGCTCCCGCGGTGGATGGACCCGGGCGACGAGGCCATCGGCGAGCTCGAGCTGTCGGCCACCGACCGGGCCGGCGACCCGCTCCCGCAGGGGCGGTACCGGGTGGAGCTCGCGCTGGCTCAGCGGGGCAGCTCGTGGGTCGCCGGAGGCGGGGGTGACAGCACGTTCACCTTCGTGGTCGATTAGCGCCGCGTCAGGCAACCGTTTGCACTAGGCAACGATTCACGTCGGGTGCGACCCATGCGGCCCGCAGGCGACCCATGCGGCCCGCAGGCGACCCTCGACGGTGACCGGATCGACACGGAACGGTGTCGCGACGTGTTCGAGCCCTGCGTCGAGACGGTCACCTCTGCGGCGAAGGACTAGCCGGCGGCGACCTCTTCGGCGGGCACCAGCCCCGCCTGCGGCGCTACCCGCCGAACGACGGGCCGTCGGTGGGGACGCAGGAGGTATCGAGCTCGGCGGTCGGGTCGTCGAGGAAGGAGGCGATGAGCTCGGTCGAGCAGTCGGTGCTGAGCCCGACGACGTGGCCGAACCCCTCGAACTCCACGTAGGTGGCGTCGGTGAGGGCGTCGGACGCGGCCCGGGAGTAGTCGGGCGGGGTGATGGGGTCGTAGGTGCCGGCCAGCACGAGGGCGGGGATGTCGGAGCGCACCGGCTCGCGGAAGGCGTCGCCGAGGGGCTCGACGTCCCACCCGTCACAGAAGGTGTGCCCCTGGTAGACGATGAGGCCGGCCGCGCGGCCGGGGTCCTCGACCAACGCCGCGCTGCGGCCGGCGTCGAGGTCGCCGACGTCGGCGCAGTCGACCGAGTACAGCACCCCCGCGGCCGCCCTGGTGGCGAACGGCACCGCCTCCTGGGCGACGAGAGGGATGATGTCGGTCTCACCCCGGGCCAGGTCGGCCGCGATCGTCGGGAGCTGGGGGATGAGGGCGGTGTCGCGGAGGGCGAAGGCCAACCCGACGTAGATGTCGTCGCCGGTGATGACGATGGGCACGGTGCCTCGCGGCTCGCCCAGGTCGACCGTGCCCTCGAACGGCGTGGCGTTGTACTGCTCTTGGACCTCATCGATCGTCGCCTCGAGATCGGGGTGTTCCTCAGCGCACGCAGGGTCGTCGGCGCAGCCGGCGATGAACGCCTCTATCGCGCCCGCGGCGGCGTTGAGCACCGCCTCGACGGTGGCTCCCGACGGGGGGTACACCGAGTCGAGGACGGCGCCGGCGATGCCCTCAGGGTGCGATCGCATGGTGGCCAGAGCCAGGCGCCCGCCGTAGGAAGGGCCCCAGAGGTACCACCGCTCAACGTCCAGCGCGATCCGCAGGTCGGCGAGGTCGGCCGCGCTGGTCTCGGTGTCGTAGGAGTCGAGGTCGACGCCCTCGTCGATGAGGCGGGTCCGGCACGCCAGCACCGCGTCACGGAAGTCAGCCAGCTCGACCTCGTAGGCCTGGTCGCGACCGAGGTTGCGCACGACCGCCTCCTCCTGCTCAGGGCACGCCAGGAGGGGCTCGGACAGGCCGATCCCGCGCTGGTCGTAGAGCACCACGTCGCGACCCAGCTCCTCGACATCGTTCACGAAGCTCGACAGGTTGGTGAGCGACGGGAAGCCCGGACCACCCTGGAGGTTCACGATCGGCTCGTCGTCGGCATCGGCCGTCGGGCTCTCGAGCACGGCGACAGCCAGACGCACCGTGCCGGCCTCGGGTCGCTCGCGATCGGCAGGAACCTCGAGCCAGTGGCACCGCACGGTCAGCTCGAGGTCGTCGGGCGCCTCGGTGCACGGCCGGTCGGACAGCTCGGGATCGTCGCCCACGGGTGCCGCGGTGGACTCCGGCTCCGCCCCATCAACAGAGCCGCGGTCGGCGGCCGGGTCGTCGGCGGCCTGGTCGTCGGCGGCCGGGTCGTCGGCCGGATCAGAGCAGCCCGCCACCAGAAGGCCCACCACCGCCAGCCACACCAGGCACCGCCTCGCGGTCACCGCACGCGCCCGGAGCGCCCGCTCCACCACGTCGGTCCGGGCGTGGGGCCCACACCCAGCCGCGCGAGCGCCTCATCGAAGTCCATCCTGACCCCGAGCGTACGACACCGCCGCCATGCGGGTGAACACCTGCGCAGATGACGAGGCAGCGTTTGTGGCGAGCGGCCGAGAGAACGGTGTCGCTGGCTCCGGGCACGGGGACGGGAGATGACGTCCGACTGACCACGGGAGTAACGGCGTCCGCGCCGGCGCGGTCTGACCCGTCGTGCTGACCCTCTCCTCCCGGATCGAAGCGGCCGCCCAGCGAGGACGGGGCGCCATCACCTTCCTGAGCGGCGACGACGCCGAACGGGTCCCCTGGTCGGAGCTGCACTCCGACGCCCGGGGCGTCGCCGCGGCCCTCCAGGCCCGGGGCATCGGGCCCGGTGACCACGTGGCGATCCTCGGGCCGACCACCCGGCGCCTGGTCACCGCTATCCAGGCCACCTGGCTGACCGGCGCGACGGTGATGGTCATGCCGCTGCCCCAGCGGATGGGCTCGATCGAGGAGTTCGTCGACCAGACCCGGGCCCGGCTCCGCCACGGCGACGCCGCCACCGTGCTCATCGACGAGCAGCTGGCACCGTTCATCGAGGCCGAGGCCGGCGACCCGCCCCTGGTGGCCCTCGACGAGCTCGTCGCCGACGAGGCCGCCTTCGTCGCCCCCCGGCTCGACCCCGGTCGCCTGGCCATCCTGCAGTTCACCAGCGGGTCGACCGCGGATCCCAAGGGAGTGATGCTCCCGCACCGCACCGTGTGCGCCAACCTCGACGCCATCATCGAGGCGACGGCCTTCGACCCCGACGACGACGTGCTGGTGTCGTGGCTGCCGCTCTACCACGACATGGGCCTGGTCGGGATGCTGACGCTCCCGATGAGCACCGGAGCCGACCTGGCCCTCGCCGGGCCGCAGGACTTCATGGCCTCACCGTCACGGTGGGTGCAGTGGATGTCGGACTACGGCGCCACGTCGACCGCCGGCCCCAACTTCGCCTGGGTGCTGGCGACCCGGGCCCTGCGCCGCCTCGAGGGCCTCGACCTCTCGCCGATGCGGGTGGCGCTCAACGGCGCCGAGCCCATCGATGCGGAGGCGATGGAGGCCCTGCTTGCCGCCGGTGCCCCCCACGGGCTGGCGCCCGGCGCCCTCTTCCCCGCCTTCGGGATGGCCGAGGTGTGCATCGCCGGCGCCTTCCCCGTGCCGGGCCAGGGGTTGCGCACCGACCTGGTCGACGGCCGGGTCCTGGAGACCGAGTGCTACGCGGCGCCGGCGTCGGATCCCGACGCCCCGACGAGCCGCCGCCTGGCCCTGTTGGGTCGGGCCGTGCCGGGCCTCGAGCTGCGGGTGGTCGACCCCGAGAGCGGTGCGGTGCGGCGCGATCGCGAGGTCGGTGAGCTCGAGATCCGGGGCACCTCGGTCATGACCGGCTACTACCGGCATCCCGACGCGACCCGCGACGCGTTCCACGACGGGTGGCTCCGCACCGGCGACCTCGCCTACCTGGTCGAGGGCGACCTCGTGCTCTGCGGCCGCATCAAGGACATGATCATCGTGGGCGGCCGCAACGTGTTCCCCCAGGACGTCGAGCGGGCCGTGAGCGGCATCGACGGCGTGCGCCCCGGCAACGTGGTGGCCATCAGCGTCACCGGGCGCCGGGGGCTCGAGGAGGTCGTGGTCGTCGCCGAGGTGAAGGCTGACGCCCGCGCCTCGGTGCGCGACCAGGTGGTGGCGCGGGTGAGGTCGTCGGTGGGGCTCTCGCCGCGCGAGGTGGTGCTGGTGGCGGCCGGCACCCTCCCCAAGACCAGCTCCGGCAAGCTCCAGCGCTCGCTGTGCCGCGACCAGTACCTCGCCGCGGACCTCGTCGGCGTGTAGTCGTCACGCGATCGCAACCGAATCCCTCCAACCCGGCCGGCACCTGGCGACGGGGAGGAGGACAGCATCCCCGCCGCTTCGGCCGGCGGGACCCTGCGGAGGCCGTGTGCTCGGCGATCCGCTCACCGGAGTCCGACAACGACGTCGGGCTCCGGCGCGTCCGGGCCCTCTCAGGCGCCCTGGAGCCGGCGGGTGACGTCGGCCCAGAGCCCCTCGGGCACGGCGTAGGGGGCGTAGAAGCTGAGGCGATCGACCGACCCGCCGAAGCGCTCGAGGATCCCGTCGGCGACGGCGCCGGGCTCGGCCACGACGGCGAAGGTCTCGAGGACGTCATCGTCGATCAGCTCGCCCATGCGGACCCACTCGCTCTGCTTCGAGAGGCGGTTCAGCTCACCGTGGAGGTCGCCCCAGCCGTGGTGGGCGAGGACTCCCTGGTACGCGGGCGTCGAGCCGTAGAAGGCGATCTGGCCCCGCACCGCGGTGGCCGCCGTTTCCGTGGCCTCGTCGCTGTCGCCGGTGACGACGAACGCGGGCAGCGAGATGGTGACCTCGGCGCGGGTGCGTCCCCCCGCTTTGGCCCCCTGGGCGAGAGCGGGGAGGGTGACGTCGCGCAGGTACTCGGCGGTCGTGAAGCCGTGCGCCAGCAGACCGTCGGCCACCTCGCCGGCGACGCTGGTCATCCGGGGCCCGACCGCGGCGAGGTACACCGCGGGCGGACCGTGGGGCGATGGCGGCGGGGTGAAGAACGGGGTCATCAGGGTGTGGGTGTAGAACTCGCCCGCGAAGGCCAGCTCGGCGCCGTCGTTCCACGTGGCCCAGATGGCCCGCAGGGCCAGGATCATCTCCCGCATGCGGGCCGCCGGTCGGCTCCACTCCATGGAGAACCGGCGGGTGATGTGCGGCTTGATCTGGCTGCCCAGGCCCAGCAGGAAGCGGCCGTCCGAGAAGCGCTGGAGGTCGTGCGCGCTCTGGGCCAGGGTCATCGGGTTGCGGGCGAAGGCCACCGCGATGCCGGTGCCCAGCTCGATGCGCTCGGTGTGCTCGGCCGCCAGCAACAGGGCCAGGAACGGGTCCTGGTTGGTCTCGGCGGCCCAGATGCCGTCGTAGCCCGCGGCCTCGGCGGCGCGCGCTGCGTCGCCCACGGCGGGCAGGTCACCGCCGACCCCTCCGTCGACCTTCACGACTGGTCCCCTGGATCACCGTCGGTCTCGTGATCGTCGGCCTCGTGATCGTCGGTCTCGTGATCGTCGGGCTCGGTTCGGTCGATGGCCAGCTTGGCGACCCGCAGCCGCAGGTCGTCGAGCTCGTCGGCCAGGCGGGTCTCGGCGTCGGCCAGGATCCCGGCGGTGATGCGGTCCTGTTCGAGGGCGCCGTCGAGGTCGCCCCGGGCCGAGGCCACGCCGGTCTCGACATCGCCCAGGCGCCGTCCGAGATCGTCGGCCTCGCCGCGGAAGGTGGCGGCCTCGCTGCGTACCGTAGCGCTGACGTCGGCCAGCCCGTCGGTCAGCTCGCCGGTCAGCTCGTCGACCCGGAGCTCCTGGGCGTACACGCCGTCGTTGGTGCGGTCGAGCCGGTCCGAGAGGTCGGCCAGGCGACGCGACAGCTCGGCCACGGCCAGAGCGAGGGCGGCGGCGGCCTCGTCGTGGCGCCGGTCGCGCCCGGCGAGGAGCCGGTCGACGACCCGTCCGACCGATCCCGGTGGTCCGTCCGGGGCGCCGTCGAGCACGGCGCGCGCCCGGTCGATCTCGGCGACCGGGCGCTGGGCGGCGGCGTTCGGTCGGGGCGGACGTCGGACCGGTCGAGGGGGTGGGTCGGCGGGGGACACGTCGTCGGCCTCCTCGGGCTGGGGACGGAGGGCATCGGGGATCTGGGCCTCATCGGCCTCACGGCTCGCCGCCCACGTCAGGTAGGCGGGCCGGTCGGCGCCGTGCACGTCGGAGAAGCGGCGCGCCACCGTCGGGGACTCCAGCCACACCTGCTGCAGGTAGCGGCCCACGCCGCCCTCGGCGCCAGGAGCGCGCAGCCAGCCCTCCCACGCCTCCCCGCCGTCGGCCGCGTGGGGCTGCGGGGGGGCGGGGGTGGTCCCGGTGGGGTCGGCCTCGGATGCGAGCAGGGCGTCGCGGACCAGGGTCCGGGACCGATGGTCGAGCGGGACCCCGCGGGCTGTGCGGGCCCAGCGGTAGCCGAGGGCTCGGTCCCCCTCGGCGTCCACGGCCCGTCGCCGGGCCAGCCAGCCCCGACACTGGCGGGCCACGGCCGGCAGGTCGGCCAGGGTGACGCGGGGCCGGTCGCCGGCGAACCCGCTCAGCATCCACGGCCGGGCGTCGGTGAGCCCCGAGTAGTGGAAGCACCGCACGGGCCGGTCGACGACGCAGAGCTGTCCGTCGATCCAGGCCGTGGGGCGCTCGTGGAGGTTCCAGTAGGCCACGTCGTAGGTGGGGTCGCGCAGGATGTGGTGGTCGAAGAGCGCGGGCACGAAGTCGAGCCAGCGCTGGTCGGCCAGCATCATCATGTCGGGCCGCCCGAGTGCGTCGCGGCGCAGGCGCTCGTCCCACCACTCGAGGAACGCCCCGCTCGAGCGGCGCACCGCGAGGAGGCCCCCGTTGTACATCCCCGCCCCGAGCAGGCCGGGCTCATCGGGGAGCCGGCCGTCGCGGGGCACCGGGTCGAGGACGTGCGGCACCAGCACCACGTCGTGGTCGGTCGCGGCGACAACCAGCTCGTCGAAGGGGGCGAGCACCTCGACGTCGCCATCGACGTAGATGGCCACCTCGGCGTGGTCGAGCACGCGGCGCAGCGCGAGGGGCTTGAGGGCGCAGGCCATCTCGAACGGGCTGTAGATGGAGGCCATGGTGAGCAGCTCGTCGGCCGGGAAGCCCAGCTCGGAGGGGGTGACGAGCTCGACGTCGCGGTGGGTCCAGGCTGCCGGGGGCATGTGATCGCCGTCGACGACGAGGATCGTGAAACGGGTGCCCGGGTGGTGGTCGACGAAGGACCGGGCAGCCAGGCGGGCGTCGGCCAGGTAGCTGCGGGTGGCGACGGTGCAGCCGCCCACCGACCGGTCCGGACCCACGGCCTCAGGCTCCGCCCTGGTCGCGCAGGAAGCGCTCGAGCTCGGCGGCCAGCTCGTCACCGGAGGGGATCTCGCCCTCGGTCGGCGTCTCGTCCGCGTCGGCCTCGAGGGCGTGGAGCATGGCCGTGTGCTCGTCGTTGCGGGCAATGGTGGAGTCGAGGCGCGACGCCGTCTCCTCCGCCTCGGTGACCAGCGCACCTCGGGGGAGGCGCAGGCCGGTGACCAGCTCGAGGTTCTCGAGCAGCGAGGCGCTGCCGCCCGGGTAGGGCCAGGCCGAGGCGTAGTGGGGGATCTGGGCCCACAGGGTGAGCGAGTCGAGGCCGCGGTCGGCGGCGAAGCGCTCGACGACGGCCTGCGCCCCGGCGGGGACGTCGAGGGTGCCGCGCAGGAACGGCCAGCGCGCCGCCAGCTCCTCGGTGCCGGCGGTGACCGACAGCCGGATCGGGCGGGTGTGGGGCACCGTGGCCGGATAAGCACCCAACCCGACGACGGTGGTGACGCCGAGGGCCTCGGCCAGGGCGACGACCGCGTGGCCGAAGGCCCGCCACGAGTGGTCGGGCTCGGGTCCGGCCAGGAGCAGGAGGTCGCGCCCGTCGAGGTCGCGAGCGGCGAGGACCTCGATGCTGGGCCAGCTCAGCCCCTCGGCCACCCCGGCCACGAGGTGCAGCACCGGTCGGCGCGCCCGGTGGTCGAGCAGCTCATCGGCGTCGAAGGACGCGACCGGCTCGGTGTCGAGCTCGTCGAGCAGGATGGACGCGGCGCCGCTGGCAGCCATGCCGGCGTCGATCCAGCCCTCGAGGGCGACGAGGAGCACCGGCGCGTCGAGGGGCCGGTGCGCGAACTGCTGGTAGGTAGCGGTCATCGGCGCCCCCGAGCCGGGACTCGGACGAAGGTGGGGCTGGTTCGCTCGCGGCGCTCGCTCATCGGTGCACCACCTCGTCGTGGGACGCGTCCGGCCGGGGGTGGCGTCGCCCGGCACCGATGAGCGCTGCCGGCTCCGCGAGCTCCGCCGTCAGAGAGCCCGTGTTGCCTGGTTCGCTCGCGGCGCTCGCTCACGGTGCACCCTGGACCCGGACGAGGGTGTCCTCGGCGGCGCCGGCGAGCATCTCCACCTGAAGGGCAAAGAGCTCCCACCCGCTGGCGCTCGTCCCCATGGACCCGCCCTGGTACCGAGCCAGCACGCCCTCGAGGATGCAGGCCAGCTTCCAGTACCCGAAGGCGATGTAGTAGTCGATCTGGCTGACGTCGCGGCCCGACACCTCGGCGTAGCGGTCGAGCAGCGCGGAGGCCCGGGGGAAGCCCTCCGCGCTGGTGGCGGCGTCGGGCAGGGCGGTGACATCGCGGTCATCCTCGCCCCAGTAGACGATGAGGAGCCCGACGTCGGCGAGGGGGTCGCCGAGGGTGCAGATCTCCCAATCGAGCACTGCGGCCACGGTGCCGGCGTCGTTCAGCAGGCAGTTGTCGAGGCGGTAGTCGCCGTGGACGATGGTGGCCGGACCCTGCTCGGGCACGTTGGCCGCCAAGGCGTCGTGGACCCGGTCGACGGCGGCCAGCTCACGGGTCTTCGACTTCTGCCACTGCCCGTACCAGCGCTTCAGCTGGCGGGGGATGTAGCTCTCGGTGCGCCCGAGGTCACCGAGGCCGACGGCGACGGGGTCGACGGCGTGGATGCGGGCCAGGACGTCGACCAGCTCGTGCCCGGCGCGGGTGCGGGCCTCGGGGCCGAGCTCGGTGGCCGAGGCCGCGCTGCGCAGCACATGGCCGTCGACGAAGTCCATGACGTAGAACGGCGCTCCGTTCACCGAGTCATCGGCGCTGAGTCCGACCACCGGGGCCACGGGGACGTCGGTGGGGGCCAGGGCCGAGATGATCCGGTGCTCGCGACCCATGTCGTGCGCGGTGGCCAGCACCTGGCCGAGCGGCGGGCGCCGCAGCACCCAGGCGCCACCGGCCCCGTCGGTGACCTTGAAGGTGAGGTTCGAGTGGCCGCCGGTGATGAGGTCGAAGTGGAGCGGCGGGGTCACCTCGACGCGGGCGGACAGCCAGGCCGTGACCTGGTCGGCATCGATCCCCTGGACGGTCTCTGGGCTCATCGCTACGAAAGGTACCGGGTGAGGTGACCCGGCCCACGACGCGACAAGCGCCCGACCTGCCCACCGCGCCGTCAGCCGGCGTGCACCCGGCGGGCGGTGATCCGCCCGCTTTGGCGCACCACGGTCAACTCGAGGCCGAAGCAGGCCGAGAGTGGAGCGTCGTCCAGCACCTCCTCGATCGGTCCGGTGCCGACGACCCGCCCGTCGCGCAGGAGCAGGGCGTGGGTGAAGCCGGCGGGGATCTCCTCGGGGTGGTGGGTCACCAGCACGGTGGGGGCGGTGCTCGGGTCCGCGGTGAGCGCCCCCAGGCGGTCGAGGAGGTCCTCGCGGGCGCCGAGGTCGAGCCCGGCGGCGGGCTCGTCGAGCAGGAGCAGGGCGGGTGACCCTGCGAGGGCCCGGGCCAGGAGGACCCGCTGGCGCTCGCCGGAGGACAGCGTGGCGAAGCGGCGCCCGGCCAGGTGGCCGGCGCCGACCCGCTCGAGCTCGACCCGGGCCGCGGCCCGGTCGTCGTCGCTCCAGTGGTGCCACCACGCCTCGAGCGCGGCGCGCCGGCCGGTCATCACCACGTCGAGGGCGTCGACATCGGCGCGCAGCGAGTCCGACAGGGCGGCGCTGGTGAACCCGATGCGCCCCCGCAGGGCGCGGATGTCGGTGTGGCCCGACCGCTCTCCGGCCACGCTGACCGAGCCGGCTGTCGGTCGCAGCCAGAGCCCGGCGACCCTCAGCAGGGTCGTCTTCCCGCTGCCGTTGGGGCCCAGCACCGCCCACCGCTCACCGGCGCGCACCGTCCAGTCGACCCGGTCGAGGATCCGCCTCCCGGCGCGGACCACGGCGACGCCGCGCAGCTCCAGGGCCGGCGCGGCGTCAGCAGCCGGATCGGCGGTCATGGCCCGCATCCTCGCCCGCAGGCCCCGTCGCCCGGAAGTTCGCGCCGCACCGCCGGCGGTTCTGAGCCACCACGGCGCCACCAGCGGCCGATCCGTGGCTCAGAACGGTGGATCCCCCGGACGTGGTGCTTCTGAGCCACGACGACGCCACTGGTGGCCGATCGGTGGCTCACAACGATCTGACCCTCGGCCCACGGGCCTGGGCCGCGGAAGTTGGGTCGACGGCCCAATAGGGTGCCGCTCATGCGCATCGGAGTCTTGGGAGCGACCGGCCCGGCGGGCAGCGGCCTCGCCGTCCGCCTGGCATCGGTCGGCTACGACGTCACCATCGGGTCGCGGTCGAAGTACCGGGCCATGGAGGTCTCCGACAAGCTCCTCGCCAAGTGGCCCGGCCAGGACCTCTCGATCACCGCGTCGGACAACGAGGGGGCCGCCGCCGCGGACGTGGTGGTCATCGCCACGCCGTGGGACGCGGCCGGCGCCACCGCCGCGTCGGTGCAGGACGAGCTGGCCGGCAAGGTGGTCATCTCCATGGCCAACGCCCTGGCCAAGGTCGGCCACGAGTTCCAACCTCTGGTGCCCCCGCGGGGCTCGGTGGCGGCGAGCGTCCAGGCCGCCGTGCCCCGCTCGCACGTCGCCGCCGCGTTCCACCACGTCCCGGCCAAGGAGCTGGGTGACATCGCGCATCCCATCGAATCCGACGTCCTGGTCTGCTCTGATCACCCGTCGGCCACCGAGTGCGTCATCGACATCGTGTCGAGCATCCCGGATCTCCGCGCCCTCGACTCCGGCGAGCTCTCCAACGCGGCCCCCATCGAGGCCTTCGCCGCGGTGCTGTTGCAGGTCAACGTCCGCTACAAGACCCGCGTCGCCATCCGCTTCACCGGCCTCGACGGCGCCGGCCCCGCGTCGCGCTCGACCGCCGCAGCCCACGCGGCGACGGCCGCCCAGGACGTGTCGGGCGCCGACGCCGGCGAGTCCTAGTGGCCGAGCCGGTGGGGAAGGCCGGCGCCGGGCCCGTGCGTCTCTACGACACCGCCCGAGGAGAGGTCGTGCCCTTCGAGCCGGGGCCGGTCGTCACCATGTACACGTGCGGCGTCACGCCCTATGACGCCACCCACGTCGGCCACGCCGCGGTCTACATCACCTATGACGTGCTCCAGCGGCGGTTGCGCGACCGGGGCCACGACACCCGGTGCGTGCGCAACATCACCGACGTCGACGACGACATGTTGCGCAAGGCTCGCGAGGTGGGCGTGCACTACCTCGACCTGGCCGCCTCGGAGGTCGCACGGTTCGACGACGACATGGAGGCCCTCGGGCTCCTGCCCGTGGCCAGTGAGCCCCGGGCCACCTCGGCCATCCCCGACATCCGCGGCTTCATCGGCATGGTGCTCGACCGGGGCCACGCGTACGTCGAGCACGGCTCGGTCTACTTCGACGTCTCGAGCTCGCCTCGCTTCGGGTCGCTCTCGGGCCTCGAGCGCGACACCATGCTGCGCCTCGCCGCCGAGCGGGGCGGCAAGGTCGACGACCCGGCCAAGCGCGACCCGCTCGACTTCGTGCTGTGGCAGCCGTCCGCCGACGACGAGCCGGCGTGGGACTCGCTGTGGGGCCCCGGTCGCCCCGGGTGGCACATCGAGTGCTCGGCGCTCGCCCTCCGCGAGCTGGGCACCACGATCGACCTCCACGGCGGTGGCGCCGATCTCATCTTCCCCCACCACGAGTGCGAGGCGGCCCAGTCCGAGGCGGCCACCGGCGAGCCCTTCGTCCGCCACTGGATGCACCAGGCCATGGTCCGCATGGACGGCGAGAAGATGTCGAAGTCGCTCGGCAACCTGGTCTTCGTCAGCGACCTGCGCAAGGTGCACGACGCCCGGGCGATCCGCCTCGCCGTGGTGAGCCACCACTACCGCACCGAGTGGGAGTGGGACGACGCCGTGATGCCGGCGGCGACCGAGCGCTTCGACCGCTGGTTGGCCGCCGGCGACGGCGACGGAGCTCTGGCCGAGGTGCGCGCCGCCCTCGACGATGACCTCGACGCCCCGGGGGCCGTGGCCGCCATCGACTCGGCCGCCGCGAGCGGGCTCGGGGTGTCGACCGCTGCCGCCCTGCTCGGCGTCGATCTCGTCTCGCCCTGATCTGGCGATCGACGCTCCCTTCTCCGCCTGAGGTCAGCCGACGGTGGCGATCCCCGTCGTCGTCATGGTGGTCGAGGGTGACGTGATCTTCGCCCCGGACCCCGTCGCCGCCAAGGCCCGGGCGGCACCGGGTCCCGTTCCCCGGGCTCTCGCCGAGCTGCCGCCGGTCATCGGCTTCCACGAGGTGACGCGGCTCATCGCGTCGGGTGACGACCTCGCTGACCGTGACCGGCTGGTGGGCCTGACGATTGGCGGTCGCAACCGGTGTCGCCGGAGCCGTCAGGGTGGGTCTCGACGCCCGTGGGCTCGTGTCCGACCTCGACGTGCTCATCGAGAGGTCGATGCGGTACTGACGGGCAGCCCCCACCCGTGGGTGCCGCCCCCGCACACCGTCGACCTCCGGCGCAAGGCATCGCACGCCTGAGGCCGGAGGATTCAGGACGCCAGACGCATCGGCTGTGGGGTCCACGACGCGGTGCCCGTGGTGAGCTCGTGGAGCGACCACCAATGGCACTGGTCGTCGAAGATGACGACATCGACCAGCTCGACCCCGAAGGACTCCACCTGGGGCCGCAGCCGAAGGAAGGCCTCGGCGTCGGCCTCATCGACCACCGGTCCGTCGTGCCACCTCCTCGGACGGGAGTCGACGACCAGCCAGCGGTCGGCGCAGCCGCTCGTGCGCAGCCCTTCCTGCCGCTCGGCAGACCTCATCCCGTCGGCGTTGCTGCCAACCCACCTCGCCTTCGCCGATGCATACGAGCTCCGCAGTGGGGCTGGGACTGGGGCTGGGCCGACTACGAGTTGTTCGATTGTGGCGCGGCCTGATTCCTCGATGCCCGCCAGGAACCTGCGCACCCTCACAGGACCGTGCATGGCCGGCAGGGGAGACGTTCGTGTACTCGACCGAGTCGTCGACCAGGGCCATGGCGGCGTCGAGGTCGGGCGGGCCAGCGCATCGAGGAACTCCTGGACGACGGCGACGGGCGTGTCGACGGCGGTGTGGGTCGTGGTGTCGGCCATCGCCTGACCCTACGAGGCCCTCGTTCCTCCGACCCGACGCTCGGCGGTCGGCCGCCGTCGGGCGCATGCGGTCAGCCGACCGCCGGTCACGGACAACCTTCGGGCAGATCGGTGTGACGGGTGCCCCACTGGGGGATGGCTGTGGCACGATGCAGGACGTGGCAGGCAACGAGCGCGAGGCGGGTCAGCTGTACCCGGTGGCCAAGGCCATCATCACGCCCGTCTTCCGCTTCAGCTGGCGCTTCCACGTCGAGGGCCTCGAGAACGTGCCCACCGAGGGCCCCGCCCTCATCTGCCCCAACCACACCTCGGTCATGGACTCGTTCTTCGTGCCCGCCGCCCTGCCCCGCCGGATCACCTACGTGGGCAAGTCGGAGTACATGGACTCCTGGAAGACCAAGCACCTGTTCCCGGCCATGGGGATGATCCCCATCGACCGGGGCGGCGGCTCTGCGTCGGAACGGGCCCTGGCCGCGGCCGAGCGGGTGCTCGCGCGCGGCGAGCTGTTCGGCATCTACCCCGAGGGCACGCGCAGCCGCGACGGCGTCCTCTACAAGGGCCACACCGGGCCGGCCCGCCTGGCCCTGCGCACCGGCGCCCCGATCATCCCCGTCGGCATCCGCGGCTCGCGCGAGATCATGCCCCCCGAGGCCCGGTTCCCGGCACCGTTCCGGCCGGTGGTCATCCGCTTCGGCGCACCGGTGTCGGTCGACCGCTACGCCGGCCGGGCGAGCGACCGCCTCGTGCTGCGCCAGATCATCGACGAGGTGATGTTCTCGATCCGCGTCCTCTCGGGCCAGGACTACGTGAACACCTACGCGACCAAGAAGGCCGAGGCCCTACCCACCGACGTCGCCCAGATCGGTGCCCCGCACCCCGCGGCCCGGGGCGGGAACGGCCACGGCGCGCCAGACCCGGACGCGTCGGCGCGCCTCGACGCCGACGCCGACGCCGAGCGGCCCAGCGCAGCCGCGGCCCTCGCCGGCGCCCGCCGCCGCAGCTGAGCGGGGCGGACCCCGGCGTCAGGTTGCGTCTGCCCTGCGGTGTGAGGTGCGCGACACCCTGCATCAGGGCTGGCCGCGTTGCGACTCGGTGGCAACGATCCCCACCCCGGCAAGCGCTCCGTCGACATCGCGAGGTTCCCTCGGGCCGCGGTCAGCCGGGGCGGCGGGCGGAGACGACGATGACCGTGCCGTTCAGCACCACGTGGCCGTCGTCGTCGACGTGGGACTCATACGCCCGGCCGATGGCCGCGGCGACCTGGTCGCGGAGGGTGTCGCCGGCGTCTGCGGTGACCAAACGCGTGGGCCCGAAGTCGAGTGATCCCCGGGCCGCGTCGGCGGGCGCCAGGCCGCCGCCGAAGGGCAGGCGAATCCGATGCCGGTCCCACTGCACGTCGTTCCAGCCGGCGGCCTCGAGCAGGGACGAGACCGTGGTCTGGTCGCTCAGGGAGAACGGGCCTCCGTCGTCGGGCGGGGTGTCGGGCGGCGGAGCACCCACAGCGGCCAGCGTCGCCATCGCCACCGACAGCGGCACTGCGAAGAGGTCCGACTCGGAGCGGCGGGCCCACACCGCGACGTGGAGCCGGCCCTCGGGTGCGGTGGCCCGGGCGAGGGACGCGAACGCGGCCGGAGGGTCGTCGAAGAACATGACGCCGAAGCGTGACAGCACCACGTCGAAGAGCGCTCCTGGGGGACCCCACGCGGTGGCGTCGGCCTCGACCCAGGTGATCGGGGCGCTGCCTCGCGCCCGGTCGACGCTGGTCGCCCGCTCCAGCATGGGTGCGGCAACGTCGAGCCCGGTGACCGCCCCGTCGGGGCCGACGGCAACCGCAGCCCGGCGGGTGGTCGGCCCCGTCCCGCAGCCCACGTCCAGCACCCGCTCGCCCGGGCGCAGCCCGGCGGTGGCGAACAGGACGTCGGACACAGGCTCCAGCTGGCGCTCCAGGCCCTCCGACTGGCGGATCCAGCGATCGACCCGCTCGCCCTTCCACTGATCGCCGTCGGGTTCGGGTGCATGTTCAGCCATGGCGCCGCACCGTACCCAGGGGCAGCCGCCCACCGCCGGGATGGCCGTCGAGGCGGCGGCCGCACCCGTCACCCCCGTCGATCGAACCCGTCGCGGTAGCGGTCGGAGAAGGGGTCGGAGACGGCGATCCCGTCGAACTTGCGCAGGTCGCGGTCCCGGCTCCAGATCCGGGAGATGCCGTGCTGGGCCATGAGGGCCACCAGGTGGGCGTCGGGCACGAGGTTGCCCCGGGGGGCAAGCGGTGCAGCGACGCTCCGGTATGCGGGCCAGAACCCGTCGACCTCGCCGGCGGCTCGGATGTGGCCCCGGGCCAGGAGGGCATCGACGTTCGCCTCGGCGACCTCGGGGGTCAGCGGCGACGGGAAGATCGACGGGTGGGTCACGATCCGCAGGTATCCCAGGAGGGTCGGCCAGAGCAGGACCACCAGCGCCGGACCGGTCGCCAGGTGGTCCAGGAGGGCCAGGGCGCGTGCGTGCTCGGGGGCCTGCTCGTTCGACGCGTACACCAGGACGTTGGCATCGACCGTGTCGGTCATCGCTGCGCCGCGGACCTCGGAGCGCAGCCGACCCCGCGACTCCCGAGACCGCCTTCGGCTGCACCCAGGCCGCGGGCTTCGCCGTCGGAGGGCACCCGCCCTCCGGTCTCATCCCCGCGGTCGCTCACGACGGGGCGTCGAGCGCGGACCAGAGCGCGTCCTTGTCCTCGATGTCGAGGCCCACGCCCAGCGGTGCCGTCGTCCACGCGAGCTCACCCGGTTCGCGGGCGCCGTCAGCGAGAGCGAGGGTGAGCAGCTCCGAGGCGATCGCCCCCATGGGCCGGCCCTCGGCGTCTCGTCGCTCCCGAAGGCGGCGCAGGACGTCGTCGTCGATGTCGAGCGTGGTGCGAGCCATGCATCTGATGCTAGCGGATGCCGAATCAGGTGCGGGAGGGCCTCTCCCAGCCGATCGGAGCGACGCGCCGGTCGCTGCGGAACGGGAGTCGGCGGGCGCGTCGGTCCCCGTGGAGCGCCGGCGGCCCCGAACCTCGGGCGAGGCGACCCATCCCGAAGAACGATCCCAGGCGCCCGGGACGGCGCCGGTACTGTCGGCGGATGGCCGACATCACCATCTCTCTGCCCGACGGTTCGTCCCGCCCGGTGGACGAGGGGACCACCGTCGGGGGGCTGGCGGAGTCGATCGGTCGGCGGCTGGCCAAGGCGGCGGTGATCGGCGTCGTCAACGGCGTCGAGCGGGATCTGGTGTGGCCGCTGGCCGAGGGCGACACCGTCGAGATCGTCACCGCCGAGAGCGACCGGGGCCTCTCCACGCTGCGCCACTCGACGACCCACGTGATGGCTCAGGCCGTGCTCGACCTGTTTTCGGGGGCCACCTTCGCCATCGGGCCACCGGTCACTGACGGCTTCTACTACGACTTCCAGCTCCCGGCCGGGGCCGACGGCAAGCCGGCCACCTTCGCGCCCGACGACCTGGGCCGCATCGAGGCCCGGATGCGCGAGATCATCGGCGAGAGCCAGCCCTTCGTGCGCGACGAGCTGACCTCGGAGCGGGCCCGGGAGGTCTTCGCCGATCATCCGTTCAAGCTGGAGATCATCGACGGCGAGGCCGACGACCCCACCTCGGTCACCGGGTCCGGCGAGGTCCGCACCTACGAGAACCCGCCGGCCGAGCCCAAGGAGCGGCCCCCGTTCCGGGGGTACCCCGGCTTCGTGGACCTGTGCCGGGGACCCCACGTGCCCGACACCCGTGCCCACCTCGGGCACTTCAAGCTGATCCGCATCGCCGGCGCCTACTGGCGGGGCGAGGAGTCCAAGCCCCAGCTCCAGCGCATCTACGGCACGGCGTGGGCGTCGAAGAAGGACCTCGACGCCCACCTCGAGCGGCTGGAGCAGGCGGCCTCGCGCGACCACCGCAAGCTCGGCGCCGAGCTCGACCTGTTCAGCTTCCCCGACGAGATCGGCTCCGGGCTCGCCGTGTTCCACCCCAAGGGGGGCACGGTGCGGCGCCTGATGGAGGACTACTCCCGCCGCCGCCACGAGGCCGCCGGCTACGAGTTCGTCTACACGCCGCACATCTCCAAGGCCGAGCTGTTCGAGACCTCGGGCCACCTCCAGTGGTTTGCGGACGGCATGTTCCCGCCCATGCACTTCGACGACGAGGGCGGCGCCGAGGGCACCGACTACTACGTCAAGCCGATGAACTGCCCGTTCCACGTCCTGATCTACCGGTCGGGGCTGCGGAGCTACCGCGAGCTGCCCGTCCGGCTCTTCGAGTTCGGCGGGGTCTACCGCTACGAGAAGTCCGGTGTCGTCCACGGGCTCACCCGCGTGCGGGGCATGACCCAGGACGACGCCCACATCTTCTGCACACGGGAGCAGATGGCCGACGAGCTCGGGGACCTGCTCGGCTTCGTGCTCGGCCTGCTTCGGGACTTCGGGCTGGACGACTTCTACCTGGAGCTCTCGACGCGGGGCGACTCCGAGAAGTTCGTCGGCGACGAGCGGGACTGGGCCGAGGCCACCGCCGCCCTCGAAGCGGCGGCGGGCGCCTCGGGCCTCGACCTGGTGCCGGACCCGGGCGGCGCCGCGTTCTACGGGCCGAAGATCTCCGTGCAGTGCCGCGACGCCATCGGCCGCACATGGCAGATGTCCACGATCCAGCTCGACTTCCAGACCCCCGCGCGCTTCGGCATCACCTACGTCGGCAACGACGGCGCCCGGCACACGCCGGTCATGATCCACCGCGCCCTGTTCGGCTCCGTCGAGCGCTTCTTCGGGGTGCTGCTCGAGCACTACGCCGGGGCCTTCCCCACCTGGCTCTCGCCGGTGCAGGTACGGCTGCTCCCGGTTCGCGACGACCACATGGCCTATGCCCATCGCCTGGCCGACCGGTTCCGGAGCGAGGGCTTCCGCGCCGATGTCGCCGATGCGTCGGAGAAGCTGGGTAACCGCATCCGCAAGGCCAAGGGCGAGAAGGTGCCCTACGTGCTCGTGGTGGGCGACGACGACGTCGAGGCCGGCACCGTCGGGGTCAACCCCCGGGGCGGCGAGGTCGAGCGCGGGGTCAGCGCCGATGACTTCGTCGACCGCCTGCGGGTCGAGGTGCTGGCCCAGACGAGCGGCCGGTGACACCGACCGCAGCCGAGGCCGGAGGAGGACCGACGCCGGGCCTGGCCCGCCTCTGGGCCGGGTGGCGCACGGCGTACATCGAGCGGGTGACCGGCGACGGCGCCGGGCTCGGGTCCGATGCCGCCGGGCAGTCGCTCTTCGAGCGCATCCTCACCTCCGACCGACCCGACGCCGAGAGCCTCGTCGTCCACCGCGGCGAACGGGTGGCGGTGCTGCTCAACGCTTACCCCTACGGCTCGGGCCACCTCCTCGTGTGCCCCCTGCGGGCGGTGGCCTCGCTCACCGACCTGGCGCCCGAGGTGAGCGCCGAGCTGTGGGCCACGGTCACCACGGCGGTGGCAACGGTCGAGGCCGCCTACGCGCCCGATGGCGTCAACGTCGGGCTCAACCTCGGTGCCGCGGCGGGCGCCGGTGTGCCGGATCACCTCCACGTCCACGTCCTGCCCCGCTGGGCGGCGGACGCCAACTTCATGACCTCGATCGCCGAGGCCCGCGTCCTGCCCGAGCCCCTGGCCGAGACCTATCGCAAGGTCCGCGCCGCCTGGCCCTCCTGATCCGGCGACCTCTGGACCCATGTGATCCCCGGTGGCACACCTCGGTACGAAGCTCGCGACGCGCCGCGGGCCCGACGCGCCGAGTTCCGGGACCGACAGGGTGATCGGTAGCGTCACCCTGTGGCCTCACACGACCGTCCTGCCGACGACGAGGCTCCTGTCACTGAGCCGCGCGTCGCCGGAGGCTCCGCTGAGACGCGGGAGGCCGACGGCTCCGACGCCGAGGTCACCGACTCCCTGCCCGACGACCTCGACGTGTCGGGGTTCGTGGGGCCCTACGTCTTTCCCAACAACAACCGGAGGCGCATCCCCGGCTACATCTACCTGGGCCTGGCCGCGGCGTGCGTGGCGGCCTGGCTGGCGGGGCGCGACGGTGACGGCGCGGTGGTCAACGAGGGCATCATCTGGGCCGCGCTCGCTCTGGTCGTGGCCGGGGCGTACTGCCTGATCGCGGGGTTCAACCTCGATGTCGACGAGCAGGACGCCCTTGTCATCTCGACGCGCACCGTCGGCTTCCCCGTCGGCCACGCCTCGGCCCAGATGGGCTGGCGGGGCATCCGCAGCCGCCCGACGTGGCGGATCCTCTGCTACTCGGCTGAGAACCCGCCGACGAAGCGGGCCCTGCTGTTGATCGACGGTGTCGACGGTGAGGTGATCGACTGGTTCGTCGAGGACAACCCCGAGGACTGGACCGACCTCGACGGGGAGCTGACCGGCTCCGGCGTGCCGTTCCGCACCGGCGAGTAGCGGCGGCCGCCCGCTCAGGTCTCGGCGAAAGCCCTGAAAGGGACCACAGCCGGGCGGGTGCCGTTCGGTGCCGCCGGGGGCCTGCTTCCCAAGGTCGCTCCCTGCTGCTAACTTCTGCAAGCGCACCCCACGGGAGGAAGAGGCGATGTTCGACGGACAGTTCCGCAGCCACGCCGAAAAGCAGCTCAAGCCGATCGGCTCCTCGCTCCGGCGCACCGGAGTGACTGCTGATCAGCTGACGGTCCTCGGGGTGGTCATGGCGGGGGCGACATCGCTCGCCATCGCCAACGGCGCGCTCCGCCTGAGCTTGCTCCTGCTGGTGCTCTGCGCCGTGCCCGACGTGCTCGACGGGGCTGTGGCCAAGGCCTCGGGCACCGCCTCGCGCCGCGGTGCGTTCTTCGACTCGGTGTGCGACCGGGTCTCCGACGCCCTGCTGCTCGGCGGCATGGCGTGGTACCTCTCGACCACCAACCCGGGGCGCATCGCCGTGCTGCCCCTCGCCGTGCTGGCCGTCTCGCTGATCATCTCCTACGAGCGGGCCAAGGCCGAGGCCCTCGGCTTCGACGCCAAGGGCGGGCTCATGGAGCGCGCCGAGCGGCTGATCGCCATCGGCCTCGCGCTGCTGTTCCAGCCGGCCATGATCGCCATCCTCTGGGTGATGCTGGTGCTCTCGGTCGTCACCGCCGGGCAGCGCTTCGCCAAGGTCTGGCGCCAGGCCAGCCGCGAGGTGCCGGTCCCGGCGCCCACGGCGCGGGCGCGAGCCCGCCGCCAGAGCCGGGTGTCGCGCACCGCGGCGCGCCGCACCCAGGGCCGTCTGACCGCCCGGGAGCGCTTCGCGGCGCGAGATCGCATCGCCGGCCCGAGCCGCCGCCGCGACGGCACCTGACCCTGAGCGCCTCGCCCCGGCCGGCGCCCGTTGGCCGCTCGCTGCCGCGCCGGCCCGACCTGACCTACCTGGGCTACCGGGCCGGAGCGCTCGCAGCCCGGGCTCTCCCCGGACCGGCCGTGCCCGGCGTCGCCGCGCTCGCCGGCAAGGCCGTGGCCCGGCGCCTGGCGTCGCGCCGGCTCGTCGT
>NZ_DATLXO010000019.1:0-9347 GCF_035575815.1 Iamia sp. | reverse complement strand
CTGGCCCGCCCCGACGTGCTGGTGGTCGCGGCGGGGAGGGCCGACACGCTCCGAGGCCTGTACTCCCACTGGGCCCGCACCGTGCGCCAGAGCCGGGCCGGCCTGCTGCTCCAGCCCGACGTCGACCTCGACGGCGACCTGCTGTCGGTCCGCCTCCCCCGCCGCACCACCACGCCGATCGGCCCCGGCCGGGGCTACCTCTGCATCGGCGGCGACATCGAACTGGTGCAGGCGGCCCAACCGCGAGCGCAGGGGCCTTCCCCGTGAGGATATGACGTTTACTGAGATGCACCGAGGGTATCGAGAGGTGCACCTCCGGCAGACGGTCGGAGCACCCCTACACCGCACAGGAGGCCCCCACCATGGCCGCAGGAGACGTCACTGCCACCGAGTACGGGCGCACGACCATCGCCAACATGAGGCGCACCATCCAGGGTGGGCTGAGCGAGCAGATCCGTTCCATCGTCAGCGACGGCGACATCCTCTGCCAGCCCGATGTGTGGGAGGGCTCGCTCGCCGCCCAGCACCGCGGCTCCTGGCCGAACACGTCCACCCAGCTCCGGGAGGCCGTCGACGAGCTGACCCGCCTCAACGAGCTGTTCAACAAGATCAACGCCGACATCATGGCGGCGGGCGGCAACGCCGTCTGACCGACTCAACTCACGAGGAAGGGCCGCCCCGAGAGGCGGCCCTTCTTCGCGTGTCGGACCGACCCGGTGCGCGTTCACACCTCCAAGGGGGCACGCATGCTCACCGGTTCGACGGGATCAGAAGTCGTGGACGACCCCTGATCCGGTGACCCGAGGTTTCAGCTCCCGGCCACGCGCATCATCAGAAGTCGTGGACGACTCCTGATCCGGTGACCCGAGGTTTCAGCCCTCGGCCACGCGCATCATCAGAAGTCGTCCATCCCGCCGGGCATGCCGCCGGCGCCGTCGTCGGCCGGCTTGTCGACGATGACGGCCTCGGTGGTGAGGAACAGCGCCGCGATCGACGCCGCGTTCTGCAGGGCCGAGCGGGTGACCTTGGCGGCGTCGGGCACCTTGGCGCTCAGGTCCTCGTACTCGTCGGTCCCGGCGTTGTAGCCGTGGCCGCCCTTCATGGCCTTGACCTTCTCGACCACCACGCCGCCTTCCTGGCCGGCGTTGACGGCGATCTGCTTGAGCGGCTCCTCGACGCCCCGGGCCACGATGCGGGCCCCGGTCGCCTCGTCGCCCGAGAGCTTCTCGGCCACGTCGAGGATGGCGGTCTGGGTGCGCAGCAGGGCCACGCCGCCGCCGGGCACAACACCCTCCTCGACCGCCGCCTTGGCGGTGGAGACGGCGTCCTCGATGCGGTGCTTCTTCTCCTTGAGCTCGGTCTCGGTGGCCGCGCCGACCTTCAGCACGGCGACGCCGCCGGACAGCTTGGCCAGGCGCTCCTGGAGCTTCTCGCGGTCGTAGTCGGAGTCGGTGTTGTCGATCTCCGCCTTGATCTGGGCGATGCGGCCCTTGATGTCGCCCTCGTCGCCCGCGCCCTCGACGATGGTGGTCTCGTCCTTGGTGACGATGACCTTCTTGGCCGAGCCGAGAAGGTCGAGGGTGGTGTTCTCGAGCTTGAGGCCGATCTCCTCGGAGATGACCTGGCCGCCGGTGAGGATGGCCATGTCGGCCAGCATTGCCTTGCGGCGTTCGCCGAAGCCGGGGGCCTTGACGGCAATGGACTTGAACGTGCCCCGGATCTTGTTGACCACGAGGGTGGCGAGGGCCTCGCCCTCGATGTCCTCGGCGATGATGACCAGCGGACGGCTGGACTGCATGGTCTTCTCCAGCACCGGGACGAGGTCGCGCACGGCGGTGACCTTGCCCGCCACGTAGAGGATGTAGGCGTCGTCGAGGACGGCTTCCATCCGGTCGGTGTCGGTGACGAAGTAGGGCGAGATGTAGCCCTTGTCGAAGCGCATGCCCTCGACGAGGTCGATCTCGAGGCCGAAGGTGTTGGACTCCTCGACGGTGATGACGCCGTCCTTGCCGACCTTGTCGAGCGCCTCAGCGATGAACCCGCCGATCTCGGCGTCGTTGTTGGCCGAGATGGCGGCGACCGACGCGATCTGCTCCTTGGAGTCGATCTCGGTGGCCGAGGTGCTGAGGGCGGCGACGGCCGCCTCGACGGCCACCTCGATGCCCCGCTTGAGCGCCATCGGGTTGGCGCCGGCGGCCACGTTGCGCAGGCCCTCGCGGACCAGGGCCCGGGCCAGAACGGTGGCGGTGGTGGTGCCGTCACCGGCGACGTCGTCGGTCTTCTTGGCGACCTCCTTCACCAGCTCGGCGCCGATGCGCTCGAACGGGTCCTCGAGGTCGATGTCCTTGGCGACGCTGACGCCGTCCTTGGTGATGGTGGGCGCACCCCACTTCTTCTCCAGCACGACGTTGCGGCCCTTGGGGCCGAGGGTGACGCTCACGGCGTCCGCCAGCTGGTTCATGCCGGACTCGAGCGAACGACGAGCTGTCTCGTCGAAGGTGATGATCTTGGCCATCCCCTGCCTCCTCTGCGTAGGTGATCGGTTGGCACTCTCAGGCGAAGAGTGCCAACAGCCAACCACCTGGGAGCGCTGTTAGCAACCACACCCTGCGAGTGCTAACGCCGGGCCTTCTGACCAGGGTCTCTCAGCCGCCGGCGACGGCGGGGATGATGGCCACGGTCTCACCGTCGGACACCGGTGTGGCCAGACCCTGGAGGAAGCGGACGTCGTCATCGGCGACGAAGACGTTCACGAAGCGGCGCAGCTGGCCGCCGTCGTCGAGGAGGCGCTCCTTGAACCCCGGGTGGGCCCCCTCGAGGCCGTCGAGGACCTCGGCGACGGTGCGGCCGTCGACCGCCACCTCGGCAGACCCGGCGGTCAGGGTGCGCAACGTGGTCGGGACGCGGACGGTGACGCTCATCGGTGGGGACTGCTCCTGGGGTGGTGGTGGCCACAGCACCGCTGTGGCGGCCCGCTGCGGTCGATGCCGCGGCGGGCGTGGACAGGATGGTAGCGGCGCGCCGGCCCGGGACGACACGGGCGACGACGGGTTCAGGCCGGCGCCGGCCCGGCCTCGCCGGTCGCCGTGGACGTCGACCCGGACCCGGCCGCGCCGAGCGCCTCGGCCTCGACCGCCTCCGCCTCCTCGATCCGCTCGTCGGGCAGGTCCTCGCGCGCCGCGACGACGGCGCGATCCGGGTAGGGCTCGTCGAGCCCGGGCACCGAGACGCCCACGACGTACTTGCGCCAGAGGTGACCGCCGATGATCTTCGCCGTCGCGGTGAGGGGCACGGCCAGCAGCAAGCCGAAGAAGCCGCCGATCGTGCCCCAGGCGAGCAGGGCGATCATCACCGCCGCCGGGTGCAGCTGGACCGCCCGGCGCATCACCGTCGGGGTGATGAAGTGGTTGTCGATCTGCTGCACGACGACCATCACGACGGCGACGCCGATGGCCGCCTTCACGTCCTTGGTGGCCAGGGCCACGACGATGCCGGGAACGGCGCCGACCCACGGCCCGATGAGCGGGATCATGTTGAAGACGCCGGCGACCATCCCCACCACGAGCCACAGGGGCAGGTCGACGACGGCCTTGAGGCCGATCGAGACCAGGACGCCGACGATGAACGCCACCGCCAGCTGGCCCCGGAAGAAGCCGCCGATGGCGGCGTTGAGGCGATGCGCGAGGAACTGCACCTCGCGCGTCGACCGCTCGGGGATCAGCTCCTCCACCCGCCGGCGCACGTCGGGCAGGTCGACGAGCAGGTAGAACGCCAGGAACGGCCCGAGGACGAAGATGATGCCGATGTGGAAGGCGCGCACGAGGTACTCGCGCAGCGTCGCCACCTGCTCGCCCAGCTCCTGGTCGTCGCCCGTGTCGGCCTGGTCCTCGATCTCCTCCACCGACGGGAGGTGGACGGGCCAGTTGTCGTCATCGGAGCGCTGCGAGAGGTCGTCGATCCACTCCTCGGCGTCGGCCTGGAGCCGCGGCCAGCGCTCCGAGACGTCATCGGCCTGGCTGGCGATGAGCGGGTAGAGCACCGCCCCCAGGACGGCGAAGAGCAACACGACCCCGAGGAACGCGACGAGCGTGCCGAACAAGCGGGGCAACCCCCGGCGCTCGAGGACCGACACGATCGGGTTGAGCAGGAAGACCAACGCGCCCGCCAGCACCAGCGGCGGGAAGACCACCCGGAAGACCCACCCCACGATGCCGAGCAGCACCGCGACGAGGGCGATGCCCGAGAGCCACCAGGCGGCGCGTCCGACCCGGGCGAGGCGTTCCTCCATGCCGGCGATTGTAGGGCTCGGAGGGTTCCCGCCCGTGCCGGATCACGGCCTCCTGACGAGTGGGGGGTCACCGCTCCCCGCCCCTCCTCCAGGACGGAGCTGCGTCGGTCGCGCTCGGCGGGACGGACCGGCGCAGCGCCGGCTACGAGCTCACCGGTCACCGCCGGCGCCGGGGGTGAGGGCCGCGAGGCGAGCAGCGACGACATCCTCGACGGCCGCCGCGGTGTCCTCGCGGGCCCGGACGGCGCCGAGGCGGGCGACGAGCGATTCGGCGTCGATGCGCTCGTCGATCCCGTCGAACACCTCGCCCGCCACCACCAGCACCGGCACGCCGAGCGCCTCGGCCAGCTCGACCACGCCGCCGACGACCTTCCCCTCGAAGGACTGGTCGTCGACGAAGCCCTCTCCCGTCACCACCAGGTCGGCGCCCTCGAGGGTCTCGTCGAGCGAGACCTCGTCGGCGACCAGCTCGAAGCCGGGCACGATGGCGGCGCCGACCGCGGCCAGACCACCGGCCAGCCCCCCGGCGGCGCCCGCACCCTGGAGGGCGGTGACGTCGACGCCGTGATCCTCTTCGTAGATCTGGGCAAGCCGCGCCAGACGCCGCCGCAGCAGCTCGACCTGGGCCGGGCTGGCACCCTTCTGCGGGGCGAACACCTCGGCGGCGTCGACGAACCGGATCCGCACGTCCGAGGCGACCACGAGGTCGATGCCGCGCAGGCGCTGCACCGGGTGCAGGGCACGCAGGGCCCCCAGCCCGCCGTCGGTCGTGGCGCTCCCGCCCACGGCCACGATCACCCGGCGCGCCCCCAGATCGACGGCGGTGGTGATGAGCTCGCCGGTGCCGTAGGACGAGGCCGAGATGGCGTCGTTGCCGTCAGGTCCGCCGACGAGCTCGATGCCCGAGGCCCGCGCCGACTCGATCACCGCAGTGCCGCGTCGGAGCTGCCAGTCCGCCGACACCGCGTCGCCGAGGGGACCGGTCACGAGGGCGGTGCGGTTGGGGCCGCCGAGGGCCTCGAGGGTGCCCTCGCCGCCGTCGGCCATGGGGACCTCGTCGCACTCCCACCCCGCCGCCCGGGCGGCGCGACCGATCGCCGCCGCCACCTCGGCTGCGGTGGCCGTGCCGCGGAACTTGTCGGGGGCGGCCACGACGCGCATGAGGCCAGTGTCGCGGACGGTGCGGTGGCGAGCGACGCCGAGCGGACGACGTCGGCGGGCATCCGTGGCGGCGCCCCTTCGGACCGGTGATCGGGCCGGGTCGGCGCTCAAGCTCGGTCGCTGATCAGACTTGGTCGGTGATCAGACTTGGTCGGTGATCGTGCCGGGCCGGCCGGCGCTACGGTCGGATCGTGACCGAGCGTCAGGTCGTGATCGTCTCCAACCGGGGGCCCATCGCCTTCCACCACGCCCCCGACGGCGGCCTCGTCGGCCGGCGCGGCGCCGGCGGGCTGGTGTCGGGACTGGCTCCGTTGGTGGCCGGCAGCGACACCATCTGGGTCGCGGCCGCCCTCTCCGACGCGGATCGCGAGGCGGCCGCCGACGGTGTCGTCACGAGCGACGGGCTGCGGGTGCGCACCGTCGCCCTCGACCCCGACGACCTCCGTCGCGCCTACGACACGGTCAGCAACGAGACGCTGTGGTTCGCGCACCACGGGATGTTCGACCACTACCGTGAGCCCACGTTCGGGTCGGCCTGGTTCGAGGCGTGGGAGGCCTATCGGCGGATCAACACCACCTTCGCCGAGGCCGTCGCCGACCTCGCCCCCGACCGAGCTGTCGTGCTGGTGCAGGACTACCACCTCACGCTCGTGGCGTCGGCCCTGGCCCGAAGCCGACCCGACCTCACGTGCGTGCACTTCAGCCACACCCCCTTCGCCCGACCGGCCGAGCTGGCCGTGCTCCCCCAGCGGGTGCGCCACGAGCTCATGGGAGGCCTCGCCGCCCACCAGGCGTGCGGGTTCCACTCCGAGCGGTGGGCCGGCGCCGCCCGCGGCTGTGCCCGCGCCGCGGGCCACGCCCTCACCACGTTCGTCGCCCCGCTCGGCCCCGACCCCGACGACCTGGCCGCCAGCGCCGCCGCGCCGTCGTGCACCGCCGCCCTGGCCCGACTCGACGAGGCCGTCGGCGACCGGCGCTTCCTCGTGCGCGTCGACCGCATCGAGCTCTCCAAGAACATCCTCCGTGGCTTCCAGGCCTACGGCGAGCTGCTCGCCGCCCACCCCGAGTGGCGCGGTCGGGTGGTGTTCGGCGCGTTCGTCTACCCGTCGCGCGAGGGCGTTGCGGCCTACCGGCGCTACACCACCGACGTCGAGAGGGTCATCACCGAGATCAACGACACGTGGGGCACCGACGACTGGACACCGATCGCGTATGAGCCCGGGGACGACTACCTCCGCTCGATCGCCGCCCTCCGCCGGGCCGACGCGGTCGTCGTCAACCCGATCCGCGACGGGCTCAACCTGGTGGCCAAGGAGGCCGTCGTTCTCTCGGACCGCGACTCGGTGCTGCTGCTCAGCGAGGGCGCCGGTGCGTGGGATGAGCTGGGCGAGGACGCCGTGCGCATCGACGCCCACGACCTGGTGGCCGCGGCCGAGTCGCTCCACCGGGCCCTGGCGATGGACGCGGGGGAACGGTCGCAGCGGGCGGCACGGCTGCGTCGCACGGTGGCCGAGCGCACGCCGGCCGCGTGGCTCGCCGACCAGCTGGCCCAGGCCTGACCCGCGGCGCGGCTGCAGCTCGCGATCAGGGCGCGAGCAGCGAGCGCAGCCAGGCCACCGCACCCGAGGAGCCGGGCACGACCACGTCGGCCCGGTCGAGGAGCTCGGGGGTGGACTCGTCGCTCTCGACCGCCACCCTCACCGTCAGCACGCCCTGGCGGGCCAGCCGGTCGAGGGCGTCGAAGGCGGGGATGTCGCCGACGTCGTCGCCGAGGAAGCACGCCGCCGAGCACCGCAGAGCAAGGTCCTCGACCACCACGCCCTTGTCGGGCGTCTGGGGCGGGTGGACCTCGATCGAACGGCGGGCGGGGCGGACCATCAGCCCGTGGGCCGAGGCGATCTCGTCGGCCAGGGCCGCGACCGCCGGGCCGACCTCGGGCCGGCGCCGGAAGTGCACGGTGAGCGACAGGCGCTTCGGCTCGACGGTCACCCCATCGGGGAGGCGCGCCGTGAGGTCGGCTGCCGCCCCGGCCACGGGACCGAGCCAGCGGAGCGACCCGGGTGCGTCGGCAACCTCTCCGTGCTCCCGGCGCTCGAGGCCGTAGAGCCCGGCGAGGTGCAGGCGCTCGTCGGACAGGTGACGCACCAGCACCTCGACCGGTCGACCGGAGATCACGCCGACCACCGGCGCCACCTCCGCCAGGGCGAGCAGCACCTCGACCGCTCCCGGTCCGGGGACGGCGGCGGCGGGGTCCGCAACGATGGGCGCGAGGGTGCCGTCGAAGTCGGTCAGGATCGCGGCCGAGGCAAGGAGCCCACGCAAGGATCGCGTCGGGGTCATGGCCCCATGATGGGGGGCCCGCGGGACCCCGACGCCATCTGACGGGTCGGCACGGACGGACTCCACCTCCCGGCCGCCCCGTGACGTCCGCCCGGGGTCAGCCGCCGCCGATGTCGCCGCCGAGGACCACGACGATGTCGGCCATCTCCGCACCGTCGCCGAGTGGTTCCTCGGGCTTGTCCGCGATGACGGCATCGGGCAGCCCGAGCACGCCGCGGACCGCCTCGGCGTCGGCCTGGAACTCGGGCCCGGCGTAGATGGTCGTGACCGGCAGGTCGGCGTTGGCGTTGGCCGCGGCGATCGTGGTGTAGCCGGCGGCCTTGAGCTGACCGTCGTTGTCGGCCGCCGCCCCGATCACCTCGGAGCCGTTGAGCACGATGGCGGTGACCGCTTCGGGGGCCCGGGTGTCGTCAGGGCCCGCCGGCTCGGAGGATTCCGTGGGCGGCGGGCCGCCCGTGTCGATCGGGGCGAGGGTGCTCTGGGTGGGATCGGCGGGCTGGGACCCGTCGAGCTCGGTCGAGGTGGCCGCAGTGGTGGTGTCGGACGCCTCGGTCGAACCGCCGTCGCCACTGCGCCACAGCAGGGCCAGACCGATCACGATGGCCACGACGAGCACGACAGCACCCCGCAGGGTGGCGTCGTCGCGGCCTGATGTGGGCGCTGTCACGGACGCACCCTCTCGGCCTTGGGGCGGGACGCGGTCCGCCACGACCTCTCGACGCCGAGGGTCACCATTTTTCTCGTTCGGTCAGCGGCACGGTCACCAGGTTGGTCACGGCCCGACAGCCTACGCAAGCGCAACCCCGCCCCGAGGGGACCCGTCCTTCCTAGGAGCTCTCAGTGCCGACGCCGCTTGAGCGCACCCCCGCCCGAGGGGACCGTCGGGTCAGATCAGATGAGGGCGGGAGCGAGGCGACGCGCCCGGCGGCCGCCGACTCCGTCGTCCCCCCGGAGTGGCTGCAGAGCCAGCTGCGCCGGGCCGACGAGGGCTACGCGCGGCCGTCGGCGGCCACGGCGTAGGCGGCCGCCCAGCGGGCCGCGACCTGGGGCGCCAGCCCGTCGAAGCTGTCGATCCGCACCACGCCGGCCAGCACCCACTCCACGTCCACGGGGCGAACCTGGGGGTGCGCGCCGATGCCTACGAGGCCGTCGGGGGCTGGCCCCTCGTCGCCACGGCCGAGGATCATGCCCTTTGGACCCGCCTGCAGGCCGGCGGCTGGGCGACCGTGTCGATGATCGATGCGGGCGTGACGACCAGCGGGCGGCGCCCTGGCCGTGCCTGCCCCCGCTGGGGGACGGCGAGACGGCCGGACGCTGGCGCGCCCTCTTCGCGCTGGCCCGCGACGACGTCTCGGTGGCCCGCCTCGCTGAAGCCCACGTCGACGCGGAGGTCATCGCCCGGGACGCATCTACCGTCGTCAGACCTAGATCCGCGAGGTGTTCGTGGGCGGGGTTCATGTCTGGCTTGAATTCGTGCTGATCGTCGTGAGGGGCCTGGTGGCTTCGTCGTGTGGTGGTGTGGGGGCGCGAGGGGTGAGGGTGATGGGCCGGTGTTGGT
>NZ_DATLXO010000018.1:0-24728 GCF_035575815.1 Iamia sp. | reverse complement strand
GGGACGGGTCCTCGACCGCGGCATCGGGATCGGCCTGGGCGAGCCACCACGTCGGGCCCGACGACAGGACCGTGAACCAGTCGCGCGCCGCCGTACCGTCGACGACGGCGGCGAGGTCGACGAGGATCGCGGCGTGCGGGGTGGGCGTCAGCGCGTCGCGCCACCGAGCCCACCGTCGGCTCAGGTGCCCACCGGCCGGGCCGCAGGCCCACAGGTCCCCCCGGCACCCCCCCGTCGGCGGGCCGGGGACGGGCTCTGACGGCTCGGGTGGGTCAGGTCGGTCCTCGGGGCGACCGAGGTCGAGGGCGGTGGCGGCGAGGCGGCCGACATCGGCGGCGGCCGCGGTGGCGAGGACGTGGAGCCCGCCGACGACATCGACCACCAGCCACTGGTCGTCGGCGGCCAGGAGGTGGCGGGTGCGCCGACCGTGCTCGTCGGCCCGGTGGAACCGGATCCAGCGGTCGGGGCGCGTCACCTGGGCGGGCAGCGCCGGCAGCTCCGGGACGGGGCGCAGGCGCGGCTCCCCCTCGGGGGCGTCGAGGTCGATGACGCCCTTGGCGGCGAGCGACAGCAGCAGGCTCCCGGCGACCGCGCCCCGGTGCTCACCCACCTCGTCGAGGATGGTCGGGCCGTCGGTGACCACCGCGTCGTGGTCGAACACCCACGCCAGCGCGGCCAGCTCGTCGGCGGTCACCGCGACGGCTGGGCCGGTGACGACCGGCTCGGTCCCGGTCTGCTCGACGGACGTCCCCGTGACGGTCTGCTCGGTGGTGGCCGGCTCGGTGACGGTCACGGTGGCGTGGGCGAGAGGCCGGGGAGCGGCTCCAGCGGTGGGATCTCGTCGACCCGCGGTCGCGCTCGCGGTCGCCGTCGCGGTGGCGTGGGCGAGAGGCGGGGGAGGGGCGGCAGCGGCGGGATGGTGCTGATGCGTGGCCGGGACGACGGCGGGAGGCGGGTCATTGGCGCCAGCAAGGGGCCGTCGCGCCGCAGGACGTCGGTGGTGTTGGGGTTGCGCCGCAGCTTCTCCCGCCACACCTCCTCCGCCCTGCGCCGCTCGGCGTCCTCTTCCTTGCCCTTGGCCACGATCGACCCGCCCCCTGTCGCCAGGCTGATCGCGCCGAGGCCGGCGGCCGCCCAGGGCGCGGTGAACACCAGCGCTGCGCTGCCGAGGCCGGTGACCGCCGAGCCGAGGCCGAGGCCGTTGCTCGCCTTCAGGCCCTGCTCGCGCATGTCGGCGACCGCGCCGACGCCGGAGATGGTGTCGATGACGACGGTCGCCGGTCCGGCGAAGCGTGCGATCTTGGTGACCAGCCGCTGCGATCGGCTCGCCTCGGGCCCCGGAAGCGACCCGTCCCGCAGCCTCTCGAAGTCTCGGGTCGGGGCGACCACCCCCCGGAGCCCCGCGCCGAGTGCGCGCACCACCGCCCGGGCGCCTCCGCCGGCCAGGCCGTGGCGGCGGGCACCGGCGAGGGTGTCGACCACCACCTCCGCGGTGCGGCCGACGAGGTCCACCCCGATGGCGGTGTTGATCGCCTTGGTCAGGGCCGCGACCCCACCACCGAGACTGGGATCAGCGGCGAAGGTCACCAGGCCCTTGACCGCCTTGGCGGCCCCAAGGCCGGACAGGCCGCCGCCCTCGTCGGCCCGACGGGCCAGCTGCGCCACGCGTGAGGCATAGTTCGAGCCCGAGGTCAGCGAGCGGGCCGTGGTGCCGAGCAGGCCCACGGCGCTGTCCACGTTGCTGATGACCTGACGCAGCTCCGGTGGGGCGTCGGGTGACGGGGGCTGGATGCGCCGGAGGTGGTCCCGGGCGGCGTCGAGCTTGTCGTTGGTCTCCTGGAGGAACCGTCCGAAGGCGTCGACCTGACCGGGGTTGATCAGGACCACGGACCGGCCCGAGACCATGGCGTCGGCCTGCACCCGGCCGGCGGCCCGGTCCACCTGGGAGATGCTGCCGGGTGGGCGGGGTGGGCCCAACAGGTACTCCATGAACGGGTCGGCGGCCGGCTCGCCGCTCGCCTCGGGGCTCATGGGCCGACCGCCGGCTCGGGCTGCTCCGGGGGCTGCTCGACACCGGTCGCGTACAGCCCCGGATCCAGGTGTTTGCTCGGCTCGGCCAGCATCTGGCGGCGCACCGTCTCCAGGAGGCCGCGCAGGGTCTCGGCCCGTCCCCGGTAGACCTTTGCCCGCTCGGCGTAGTGCTCACCGACGATCCCGCAGTACTGCTCGATCTCGCCCAGCTGGTGCTGGTGGGTCGGGATGGTGCCCAGCACCTCCTGGAAGCTGCGCACCATGGGATCGATCCCCGGCCCGGTCATCCCCGGCCCCGGGACCCCGCCCGAGGTGCCCTGGAGGGCGGAGGCACCGCCCCGGTACACCCCTGCGAACATGTCCGGACTGATCGGGGTGTGCATGGCGATCTGGGCGCGCGAGAGGTCATCGGCGACCCGCTCGCAACCCCGGCCCCACCGCGTGGCCTTGGACGCCAGCTGCTGATAGGCGGACAGGGCTCGCTGCATGTCGGGAACGTCGTAGAAGACCTCGGCCATGGCCCCACCTTCCCGGAGGCCGGTCCGGTCGACAATGGGGAGCACTTCCCATCGCCGACGGGCGCCACGGGACCGGCCGTTCCTCGCCCGAGCTGGTACCACATCTGGGTGCTGGCGCCCCCGATCTCGTGACCAGTTCGAGAGCCGGTGCGAACTGGTACCGCATCTGGGTGCTGGCGCCCCCGATCTCGTGACCAGTTCGACGGTGGGCGGATCGGGTGGTCCTCCGGTCAGGAGGTCAGCTGGCGGCGGAGGGACTCGACGGCGTCCCACAGGTCGACGAAGCGGGTGTGGAGCGGCGCCGCGGCCAGGCGGATCACGTCGGGCGCGCGGTGGTCGGCGACGATCCCGTCCGCGGCCAGCCCCGCGACCAGGCCGGCGGCGTCGGGGTGGCGCAGGGCGAGGTGCTGGCCCCGACGCTCCGCGTCGAGCGGTGTGGCCACGGCCACGCCGAGGGGCACCAGCGCGGCCTGGGCCGCGGTCGTGACCAGGGCCATCAGGGACCGACCCACCGCATTCGTGCGGTCCGCCCCGGCCTCCTCGTGGAGGGCGAGGCCCTCGTCCACGGCCAGGAGGCCGGCGACCGGTGGGGTGCCGACCACCAGCTGGCGGGCATCGTCGTGGGGGGCGTAGTCATCGCCCATGGCGAACTGGTCGGCTTGGCCGAACCACCCGTGGATCGGCTGGTGGAGGGCGGCGTGGCGCTGCGCCCGGTAGGCGAAGGCGGGGGCACCGGGCCCGGCGTTCAGGTACTTGTAGGTGCAGCCCACGGCCAGGTCGACCTCCGCGGCGTCGAGCGCCACGGGCACCGACCCGGCGGCGTGGGACACGTCCCAGAGCGCCAACGCCCCGTGACGGTGGGCCGCGGCGGTCACCGCCGCGAGGTCGGCCCGTGCTCCGGTGCGAAAGCGCACCAGGGACGCCACGACCACGGCGACCGCGCCGTCGGCGCAGGTTGCCTCGACGGCTGCGGGGGTGACCGGTCCGTCGGGTCCGTCGGTCGCCACCGTCCGCACCGCGAGGCCCCGGGCCGCAGCCACGCCGGCGACGACGTAGCGGTCGGTGGGGAACTCGCCGTCGGCCAGGGCGACGGCGCCGGCGTCGGGTCGGGCGTCGAGGGCGGCGACGAGGAGCTTGTAGAGCTGCACGCTGGTCGAGTCGCCCACCACCACCTGGCCGGCCCCGGCACCGAGCAGGGCGCCGAGGCGGTCACCGACGCGCGTGGGCAGGTCGAGCCACCGTGACCAGCCGTCGACCCGCTCGCGGCCCCACTCATCGCGCACGAAGCGGGCCAGGCGGGCCTCGGTCGCCGCGGGTAGCGGGCCGAGGGAGTTGCCCATCAGGTAGGCCGAGGCCCCGAGGCCGACGAAGCGCGACCGCAGCGACGCCAGCGGGTTGGCCCGGTCCAGGGCCTCGGCGTCGGCTCGGGTGAGGGCCGCGGGTGCAGGCATGCCCGCAGGCTACGGGCCGCCCTCCACCGCCTCGCCCGCGACGTTGCGGGCATCGCGTCGCCGGGTCACGCCGGTGCGCCGGAGCGACGCCCGAACCGGAAGGGCAACGGGTGTGGTGGACGTTGCCGGGCCGGGTCGCGCCCGGGCGCGACGGAGCGACGCCAGAACCGGGGCCAGGTGAGGTTCAGCGGTCCTGGCGGGTCGCCACCCGGGCGAGGGTGTCATGGTCGTGGTCGACGCGCCACGCGTCGGGGAAGGCCAGCCGGCACCAGAAGCCGTACGCGTCGAAGGGGCCGCGGAAGAGCGCCTCGAGGTGGAGCGAGAGCGCCAGGCCGTGGCTCACGACCACCAGCTCGCCCACCCCGACCTCCGCTCGTAGCCCGGCGATGGCCGACGCCACGCGCCCCGCCGCCTCCGCCCGGGGCTCCCAACCGTCGGGCTCCTCACCGCCGAGGTAGCGATGGGCCGCAGTGCGGTAGCCGTCGCCGACCCAGGGCCGTCGCACCTCGACGAGACGGTCGTCGGTGCGCACGGGCAGCTCCACCCGGGTGGCGAAGGCGGCGGCGGTGGCCAGGGCCTTGGGCTCGGGGCTCGAGACGATCCCGACGACTTCGCCCAGCCGGGCCCGAAGGGCCAGGTCGGCCGCCTGGGCCCGCGCCGCCGGGCCGAGCTCCCACTGCGACGGTGGCTGCTCAGCGCGGGCGAGGGCCATCGCGTGGCGCACGAGGACCTCGGTCCCGATCACCCTCGCAAGGTACCGACGTCGGCGGCCTCGTGCGGTCGCGACCGCCGGCGATCCCACGTTCGGGGATCGATCCGTCGCGCCGAGCGCGATCCAGCGACGCAACGTCGACGACCTCTCGGTCGCCACCGCTCGCCCGGTGCCGCCCACCTCAGGTCGGCGGCCGCAGCCTGCGAAGCGCAGGATGTGCTCGTGCTCAATGGATGGGTCGATGTCACCCGCACCGGCCGCTCACGTCGGACTCCGTCGAGCCCGACCGGTGAGAGCCCGGACGGTGTGCCGTAGCCTCGGCGGTCGACTGACGCGCAGAGGCTCACACGGTCCCCTGCGCAGCTGTCCCGCCCTCGTAGCTCAGGGGATAGAGCATCGGTTTCCTAAACCGTGCGTCGCAGGTTCGAATCCTGCCGGGGGCGCCCAGAAAATAGGCGTTGACCAGGGACGGAAGCCCTGCCCAGCGGCTCGGATGGTGACCCAGCTGTGAGCGGGATCAACCAAGAACCACCGCCCCCGCGAGGCGGACGGCGGCGGCGCAGAAGGCGCAGTTGACATGCGGTTGCCGTTGACGATCGGTTGCGGTACCGTCACGATCATGGCTCCAGCCGACCTCGCCGAGCTCGTCGAACAAGAGCCGACCAAGCTGGCCAAGAGCCTCGTCGACGCAGCGCGCCGAGCCGGACGGGCCACCTGGGCCGCGGATCTCGCCGGCGCCCTCGATCGCCTCGCCGTCCGCGACGACGGACTCCGCCGCATCCTCCGGGTGTGGGGGCTCAGCGACGCCGAAGCCGGCCGCGTCTTCGGCGTGTCCCGCCAAGCCGTCTCCAAGTGGCGGAACGCCGGGGTCCCCGGTACACGCCGCGTCGCCATGGCCGACGTCATTGCGACCACCGACCTGCTCACCCACCACCTGAAGGCCGACCGGATCCCTGCGGCGGTACGGCGCCCCGCGAAGGCCTTCGACGGCCTCGCCATGGTCGACTTCATCACCGCCGGTCGCACCGACGAGCTCCTGGCCCGGACCCGGGACCTCTTCGACCTCCACCGCCTTGACGCTGCCTGAGCCCCGTGGCCATCGTCGACGTGCCCGACGGGCACCCTTGGAACCGGCTCGCCGACCCGACGTGGACCGACCCGATCGACGCGACGTTCGCAGCGATCCACGGCGCGCGCTGGACGCCCCCGGGCGGGCCATCCACGCTGTACCTCAACACCGACGAGACCACCGCCCGGGCCAACTTGCAGCGCTTCCTCGCTGATGCGCCCTTCGCTCCTGAGGACCTCAACGACGCCAACGGCTACCAGCTCGTGCCCGTGGCGCTCCCCGACGGCCAACATGCCCTCGACGCCCTCACCGACGGCGGTCTCTCCGACGTCGGCCTGCCCGACACCTATCCCCTCGACCACGACGGTGCCGAGATCGCCCACGCGGCCTGCCAGCCGATCGGCGCGGACGCCTACGACGCCGGCCTCGACGGGGTGCGCTGTCGCAGCGCGGCGGGTATCAGCAGCGAGCTCGCCTGGTTCCCCCGCCACCAGGCCGCCACCCCGGGCCCGGCGCAGCCCTTCAGCGACTGGTACTTCGAGGGTTCCTGACCGCCCGGCGGCGACCACCATCGCAGGGGCAGGCCCGGCCGGGACGACGGCGAAGGTCTCGACGGGTGGTTGCTCCTCGAGCGGGTGGAGTCGGTCACGCCGTCAGTGCCTGTCCGACGGCGAAGCCGGCGATTCCGCAGGCCAGCGTGAGGGCGAGGGATCGTTGGGCCGACCCGAGCAGAGCTGCACCCGTGGCCAGTAGGGCTGGAACGGTCGGGCCGGAACCGCTCCGACGAGTGCGTGGGCGGCGAGCGCTGCGAACGGTGGGGCGGGCAGGGCGTCGAGGGTGTCGGCGACGCGGCCGTGGGGTGTGGGGAGCAGCGCCATCGGCGCCGTGCTGTCCCCCGAGCGCCGGGCCCCTTGCTGGAATGGGCGTCGCGGCGCAGCGCCGTGGTCGTCGAGGACGACTGCGACGCCGAGTACCGCTACGACCGAGCACCCGTCGGCGCGCTTCAGGGCCTGGCCCCCGACCGGGTCGTCTACGGCGGCAACGTCTCCAAAGCCCTCGCCCCTGGCCTTCGCCTCGGCTGGATCGTGGCTCCAGCCTGGCTCGCCGGGATCCTGGCCGACGCCAACCGACAGCACCCTCGTCCTCGCCGAGGGCGCGCCCCACGGGCTCAACGTGACCCACGCGGAGGAGTTCAACCGGGCCCTCCTCGCCTTCATCGCCGGCTGAGACCGACGGCAGCCGGGCCGGACCGCCCTCCCGTTGCCTGCGACCGCGGGAGGGCCGGGGCTGACCGACCATCCCGTTGGCCGGGGCAGGGCCGGCGGGGCATCATGCGATCGAGCCGGGACGAGCGAGAAGGCGGCCATGACGATGCCATTAGGCGAGGACGAGGCCGATCGCACGCGACGAGGATCCGGCATCGAGCACCCCGAGGAGCTACCCCCTGCCGGCGGGCCCATCGCCGTCGCCCGGACGTTCGCCTTCATCGACCTCTCGGGCTTCACCGCCTACATCGAGGAGCACGGCGTGGCCGACGCCGTCGAGATCCTGGCCCTGTTCCGCCTGCGCGCCTCGGAGGTCGCGGCCCGCCGAGGCGTGCGGGTGGCCAAGTGGCTGGGGGACGGGGCCATGCTCGTCGGCGTGCAGAGCGGCCCCACCGTTGCCGCGGTGGCTGAGATGATGGCCCGCGTCAACCAGCTCGAGCTCCGCATCCGGGCCGGCGTGGCCGCCGGCGGAGTGATCCTCTTCCAGGGCGACGACTACATCGGGCGCACGGTGAACATCGCCGCCCGGCTGTGTGATGTGGCCGAGCCCGGCAACATGCTCGCCACCGCGGACGTGGCCGACACCGCTCCGCCGTGGGTGTCGCGGCGCCCGGCGCCCCCGGTCCTGCTCCGAGGTGTGGGCGAGGTGACCGGGGTGTGCTCGCTCTTCGTCGCCGACGATGTGACCCTGCCGCCGGTGCCCCTCGCGCGCACCTGAGCGCCGCCGGAGCTCGCCGACCCGGGCCGTGTCCCCCGTGGCGGCGGACATCGCGTCCAAGATTGGGAACGCGACGCAGGCATCACGGGGTGGAAACCCGCCCGTAACCGGCCCCCGTCAGGCTGCGCCGGTGTTGCCGCTGGCGGGGTTCTCGATCGGGGTCACCGCCGATCGCCGGGCCGACGAGCAGGCCGAGCTGCTGCGCCGACGGGGGGCCGAGGTGGTGCACGGTCCGGTCATCCGAACCCTGGCGCTCACCGACGGACCGGAGCTCGAGGCCGCGACCGAGGCCCTCATCGACGACCCGCCGGAGGTCCTCGTGGCCCTGACCGGCGTGGGGGTGCGGTCGTGGTTCGAGGCCGCCGACGGCCGGGGTCGCGGCGACGCCCTGCGCGACCGCCTGGCCCGCACCACCGTTCTCGCTCGCGGGCCGAAGGCGGCGGGGGCACTGGCCACCGTCGGGCTCGACGCCGGCTGGCAGGCCCCGGGCGAGAGCAGCGTCGAGGTGCTGGCCCACCTCAGCGACGACCTGACCGGCCGCCGCATCGCCGTCCAGCGCGACGGCGACGACCGGGCCCACCTCGCCCTGGCCCTGGCCGAGCGGGGAGCCGACGTGGTCGACGTCCCCGTCTACCGGTGGGAGCTCCCCCTCGACCGGGCGCCCGCCACGTCGCTCGTGGCCGCCATCGTCAGCGGCCAGCTCGACGCCGTCACCTTCACCACCGCCGCGGCGGCCTCCAACCTGTTCGCCCTGGCCGCCGAGCACGGGGGACCGCAGCTCGTCGCGGCCCTCACCGCGGCACTGCGCGGCCCGGTGGTGCCGGTGTGCGTGGGGCCGATGAGCGCCGCCCGGCTGGCCGGGCTCGGCGTCGCCGATCCCCTCTACCCGTTGCGGTGGCGCCTCGGGCCGATGGTGCGCTGCGTGGTCGACGCCCTCGCCGGTCGGTGTCGCGTCATCGCCCTCGGCGGCGATCGGGCCGAGGTGCAAGGGACGATGGTCAGCCTGGCCGCCGGTCAGGTCAGCCTCAGCCGCCGGGAGGCCCAGGTGCTCACCGCGCTCGTTGATGCCCACGGCGCGGTGGTGCCCAAGGAACGCCTGGCCCGCACGGTGTGGGAGCCGGGCACCGATCCCCACGTCGTCGAGGTGACGGTGGCCCGGCTCCGCCGGCGTCTCGGGCCCGTGGGAGCGGCGCTCGAGACCGTCCCCCGGCGCGGGTACCGGATCCCGCGCTGAAGCGGCCGCCGGCCGTCGTTGCCGGACCGGGTCGGGATCAGGCCGCCCATCGGAGTGCGGCGGTGGTTCGGAGCTCGTCGGCTCGTCGTCGGGTGAGGGCGACCATCTCGTCGGGTGGGGCGGTCTTGAGGCGGGGGCCGACAGGGGGTGAGGGGGGTGCCGTCGGGTCTTCGGACCTCGACCGCCCCGTCGGGGGCGAGGGTCATGGCGTAGCCGCCTTCGTGGACCCGGTGGTGGTGGAACCGGCAGAGCAGGACCAGGTTGGCCATGTTGGTGGGGCCGGTCTCGTTGACCGGGTCGTACGGTTCTCTCACACCTTTCGCCATGTTTCTTCCGGGATATCCGCGCCCCCCTCAACCGGCAGGCGTCGAGGAGCGGGCCAGGGATGGCTCAGGCGCCGGACTGGTCGCGGGGGGTGCAACCGGCCCGACGGCGGCGGCGGCCGGAACGGTGGCGGTCGAGCCCGGGACCGATGTGGTGGGCCGGGCCGACGGGCGACCGATCCAGGAGTAGAGGACACCGACGAGCAGGCCCCCGCCGACCACGTTGCCCGGCACCGTCCAGGCCAGGTTGCGGGCCAGTGCCCCCACCGTGGCCGACCCGTCCAGGATGCCGAGGGAGAAGATCGTCATGTTGGCGATCGAGTGCTCGAAGCCCGAGCCGATGAAGGCGAGCAGGGCCCACCACAGCACGATGGCCTTGGCCGCGTCGGACTGGACCCGACTCGCCATCCAGAGACCGAGGCACACGAGGGCGTTGCAGAGCACCGACCGCCAGAACAGCTGCGGTCCGGCCACCGCGTCCTTGGTGGCGACGATCGTTGCCACCAGCGAGGCGCCGTCGCCGGTGAGGGTGCCGCCGCCGTGCACCACGGCGGCCAGCCCGACCGACCCGACCAGGTTCCCGATCAGCGAGGCTCCCCACACCGCGACGAGCTGGGCCACCGTCACGGTGCGGGCCTGCAGGCCCTGGAGCATGACCATGGCGTTGCCGGTGAACAGCTCGGCCCCGGCGAACACGACGAGGGTGAGGGCCAAGCCGAACACCGCTCCCTGCACCAGCTTGGTCGCCGCGGATCCCGAGGCGGCGAGCGGCGCCGACACGCTGATCAGCAGCACGACGGCCATGCCGACGAACGCGCCGGCCAGCGCGGAGGAGACCAGGTAACGGGGCAGGCTGCGCACCGCCGCGGCCTTGGCGGCGGCGGCTTCGCCGGCGGCGTCGAGGGCGGCAGGGACGGGGATGGGCATGAGGTGCTCCTGGGGTACGGCGAACGAGGATGAGGACGGGACGGGACTGGACCGGACGGGTCGGGCCGGGGCGGGTCCCGGCGGGGTCGGGCGTCGCTCAGGCGGCGGACGACGTGGCGGCCCTGGTGCGAGGCCCGCCGGCGACGGCCTCCGGGGCGGGACCCGGGGATCCCGGGGAGCCATCGGGGGGCGGCGCGACTGCGGTGACCTCGGGCTGGACGTCGGTGCCTTCGGGCTCGGCACCGGTGGCCCACCGGTCGTCGAGCACCGACTCCAGGGCGGCGGCGAAGGCGTCGATGCCGAGGCGGTGCACGGTGGTCGAGAGGCTCTCGCCACCGTGACGGGTCGCCTCCCACGTGCCGATGACGGCATCGAGCACCGAGGGGGCATCGTCGGCGGCCATGCGACCGACGAGCTCGCCGACGCGGCCCGACGCCAGGTCGGCGCCGAGATAGAGGTGGTAGCCCAACCGGGTCGCACCACCGAGGCGCACCTTGGTGCCGGCCAGGCCGATGTCACCGGCCTGGTGCTGGGCGCAGCTGTTGGGGCAGCCCGACACGTGTACCCGCAGGGCGCTGTTGCGCCGCAGACCGGGCGTGGCCAGCAGGGTGCGGCCGTCGGCGGGCGCCGGGGAGATGCCGAGGGCGCAGACCGACGACCCGGTGCAGGCCCGCACCGCCGCATCCGCGCCCTCGCCGACGAAGGTGAGGCCCCGGGGGGCGAGGGCGAGGCGGATGGCGTCCACCCGGTCGACGGGCACGTTGCGGAGCACCACGTCCTGATCGCGCCCGAGCACGAGGTGGCCATCGCCGTGGCGGTCGGCCAGGTCGGCGACGAGCTCCAGCTCGGATCGGTTGGTGTCGCCGAGGGGCAGGGCGATGGTGACCGACGCCAGCCCCGGCTCGCGCTGCGGTCGCACCCCGGCCGACCAGCCCCCCTCGGGTCGCCGACGGATGGCGGCGGCCCGGTCACCGGGCTCGAGGAGGGCAACGTCCACGGGATCAGCCCGGTCGGTCGCCCGGCGGGCCCGGGCGAAGGCCTCCTGCCACGCAGCCCGGAACGCGTCGGCGCCCATGGCCTCGATGCAGAACTTCATGCGTCCCTTGGTCGGCTTCTCGAGGTCGCCGTGGGCCACGAAGACCTCGGTGAGGGCCAGCGCCGCGGGCACTGCGTCGGCGCGGGGGATGAAGTCGGCCAGGTCGATGGCGAGGGCCGGGGCCTTGCCCAGGCTGCCGCCGGCGTGGACCCGGTAGCCGGCCTCGCCGTCGACCACGACCGAGACGAAGGCGATGTCGTTGACGAGGGCGTCCTCCCGGCAGCGAGGCGATCCGCCGAAGGCGATGTTGATGCGGCTCGGGAGCACGCAGTTCAGCTCAGCGGACCGGGCCACGATGGCGTCGCTCACGGCCACCGCGTCGGGGAGGCAGTCGAAGGGCTCGTCGAGCGAGACGCCTGCGTCCTCGGAGCACATGACGTTGCGGAGCGTGTGGCCGCAGGCCGAGCGGGTGGAGAGCCCGCTGCGCTCAAGATCCGCCAGCAGGTCGCGCACCGCCCGGTCGGCCACCCAGTGGAGCTCGAGGTTCTGGCGGGTGGTGAGGTGGACCCAGTCCGCCCCGTGCTGAGCGCCGAGGCGGGCGATCGTCCGAGCCTGGGAGGTGGGCAGGACCCCGCCGGGGATCCGGATGCGGATCATGAACACGTGGTCCTGGAGCTGGGTGCACACCCCCCAGGTCTTCAGCGCGTAGCGGTCCTCGGGCGTCAGCCAGCCGTCACCCTCCGCGGCCAGGCGGTCGAGGTCGACGGGCAGACCCGCCTGCTTCGCGGCGGGGATGTTCGGTGCGGCCATGGATCAGCACCGTACGGACGACCCGTGTCCGGACGACGACCGGCCCGTTGCCGTCGGGTCACGGCTCGCTCACGGGGTCCGCACCCCCCTGTGAGGCGATGGCGCAGGAGGCGCGCGCCCGTCGAGGGTGCATCGGGAGGCGGTTCGGGCGAGAATGGCGCCATGCCGTCCACAGCCTGGTCAGGGGCCATCAGCTTCGGGTTGGTGTCCATCCCGGTGAAGCTCTACTCCGCCGTCTCCCGCAAGACGGTGCGCTTCCACCAGGTCGACACCCGCACCGGCGCCCGCGTGCGCCAGAAGCGCGTGTCGGCCGCCGACGGGTCCGAGGTGACGTGGGACGACATAGCCAAGGGCTACGAGCAATCAAGCGGCGAGTACGTCGTCCTGACCGACTCGGACCTCGCCGGCCTTGATCCCAAGGCCACCAAGACCATCGAGATCGAGCAGTTCGTCGACCTCGCCGAGATCGATCCGATCATGTACGACTCGGCCTACAACGTGGTGCCCGACCCGTCGACGCCCAAGCCCTACAAGCTGCTGCTTCAGGCCATGGAAGCCTCGGGCAAGGTCGCCGTCGCCCGGTTCGTGATGCGCACCAAGGAACACGTCTGCGCCCTGCGTCCCCTCGACGGACGCCTGGTGCTCTCCACCATGGTCTTCGCCGACGAGGTCAACGACCCGTCGGAGTTCGAGGCCCTCGAGGCGGTGTCCGACGTCGACGTGTCGGCCAAGGAGCGCAAGGTGGCCGAAGCCCTCATCGACTCCCTCACCGAGCCGTACGACCCGGCCGAGTACACCGACACCTACCGCGAGAAGGTGCTCGAGCTCATCGAGGCCCGTGCCGGTGGCTCCACCGAGATCGTCGAGGGAGAGCCCGCCGAGGACGGCGACGACGACAAGGTCGTCGACATCATGGCTGCCCTCGAGGCCAGCATCACCGAGGCCAAGAAGGCCCGACGCCGCCACCCCTCGACGTCCGCCGACGACGCCGACGACGCGGAGGACGGGGACGACGCCGAGCAGGGTGACGCAGGGAAGAAGAAGGCGCCGGCCAAGGCCAAGCGCGCCACCAAGAAGGCGGCCAAGCGCAAGGCCAGCTGAGCGTGGTGCGCGCCACTCACCGGTCGTCGGCCGCACCGAGGTCGGGGAGCACGGGGCCTCTCATCCCTCCGGCGTCCGGTCAGACCCTTGGGTCGGTCGTGGGGGGGACCAGGTCCTCGACCGGGCGCGAGCCCGGGTCCCAGCCCTCGCGTGCGGCGCGCTGCACGAGGCGGCGCAGGTGCTCGTTGACCGGCGTGGCCACACCGTGCATCCGCCCCAGCAGCACCACCTCGCCGTTGAGCGTGTCGGCCTCCACCGAGCCGGTGCCGCGGGCGAGGCTCTGCCACGTCGAGCCACCGCCACGGGGGACGCCCTCGACCTCAGCGATGCGGAACACGCCGTCGCGGCGAGCCTTGTCCGCCTCGGCGGTGGCCACGTCGATGCCGGCGGCCGCGAAGACAGCCTCGCCCTCGGCCGCGGCGGCGCCGACCATCGGGCTGTCCAGGGCCTCGGTCCCGCTGACGGCGACCGCGGCGTTGGCCAGGTTCATCAGCAGCTTGCGGTGCTTGGCCGTCATGATCGCCGGGCGGGCCTCGGACGCGAACCCCGCGGCGCGGAGGTCGGCGGCCACCCGGAGGTCGACCTGGTCGGTGCCCGACGGGTAGCGACCCACGTCGAGGATGCCGGGGGCAGGGTCGCCGAAGGCGGCGACGACGCCGGGCTCGAGGTGCGCGGCGGGCAGCATCACGCACAGTCCGTGGACGTGGGCGAAGCGACGCAGGGCCCGGGCCTCGTTGGCCACGCCGTTCTGGGCGCACACGAGGTGGGTCTCGGGCGGTGCGGCGACGACGAGGTCGTCGAGCACGGCCACGGTGTCCTGCCCCTTCACCGCCAGCACGGCGACGTCGCCGGTGCGCCAGTCGACCTCGCCCGCCGAGGCCGCGGCGGGCAGCGGGAGCACTGCGCCGCCACCGTCGGGGCGGCGGAGGTCGAGGCCCCGGTCGCGGAGTGCGTCCAGGTGGGCGCCGCGTGCCACGAGCACGACGTCTCTCCCGGCCTGGGCGAGCAGGCCGCCGATGGTGCCGCCGACCGCGCCGGCGCCGACGATCACGTAGCGCACGTCACCTCCGACCACTCGGCTCCTGGGTTGCCGCTGACTCCGCGGCGTTCCCCGACCCTTCCAACGACACCCCCATCGAACTGGTCGGCAGTCTGGGGGTCGGAGCACCCACTTTCCCTACCACTTCGAGGGTGGGGCACGGCGCCGGGGTCACCGGGCGTCCCAGAGGGCGACCAGGGTGGTCAAGATGTGCTCGCCGGCGCCCAGGCCGCCGAGGTGGCTCTCGCCCGCCAGCACGTGGAGCTCGGCGTCGGGCAACCGGCCGACCACGTGCTCGCCGTGGGCGAAGGGGACGATGTGGTCCTCGTCGCCGTGCCACCAGCGCACCGGCGCAGCCACGTCGGCGAGGCGGAAGCCCCAGTCCCGGCTGAAGAGCAAGACGTCGGCCAGCGGGGCCGAGAGCTGCTTGCGGCTGCCGTTGAGCAGGTCGTCGAGGAACATGGCCTTGAACTCCGGGCGGCGGAGCAGGGCCCGGTCGCCCGCCGGCGACAGGCGGGCGTAGAGGTCGAGGCTGGGCGAGGCCAGGGGCCTCACCAGGCGGACGGCCCCGGTCAGCCCGATGCCCACCGGGACACGGGTCAGCGCCACCAGGGGGGCCAGGCGCGCGCCGAGGGCGATGAGACCGCCGCCGATGGCGTCGGGCCCCTTCGTGGGGGCGACACCCCCCAACACGGCGACGCCGACGACGCGGTCGGGCAGGGCGCGGCCCGCAGCGAGGGCGTAGGGCCCGCCGCCGGAGAGCCCGATCACGGCCAGCTCGCCGAGGCCGAGGCTGTCAGCCATGGTGACCAGGTCGTCGGTGAAGTCGAGCACCGAGTCATAGATGTGGGGCGTCGACGAGCCGATGCCGGGGCGGTCGATGCCGACGATGCGCAGGCCCAGCTCGTGGGCCATCGTGCGGGCCTCGGACGGGATCTGGCGGCGCGCTCCCGGCGTCCCGTGGAGCCACACCACCGCCCGGCCGTCGGGAGGACCGAACTCGGCGAAGCCGAGGCGTCGTCGCCGGGCCACGGCGACGGTCCCCTCCAGCCGGGGCGGCAGCACCTCGCTCATGGGCCCAGCGTGGCACCTCCCGGGTCGCCGGCCCAGCGTGGCACGCTGGGGTCATGAGCGGCGACGACGTCTTCCCGGACCGGGACATGAGCCATCGGGACAAGATCGAGTTCATGCTCGAGCGCGAGGGCTGGGCGCTCGACGCCGTCGCCGCCCGCACCGACATCGACCCGCCCCTGCCCCGCTACGCCTACACCGTGGGCTTCGAGGACCGCTTCGACTTCCCCGAGCTGTGCCTCTTCGGGCTGACGCCGGTCGCGTGCCGAGGCCTCTTCGGCCTCGTCGCCGACGCTCTTGCCGGCGGCACCGACCTGCCCATCGGCGCGCCCTTCATCGGCCTGCTCGACGGCGGCCAGCCCTGCGCCCTTCTCCCCGTCGACGCGACCGCGAGCGTCGGGCTCTTCCCGGCCCTCGCCGAGCACCACACTCGCGCCCGTGAGGCCCCCGAGGCCTACCGCATGGTGCAGCTGGCGTGGCCCGACCCCGCCGGCGCGCTGCCGTGGGAGCCCCACTTCGCAGGGGAGCTCGCTCCGGTCCAGCTGCTGCTCGGCGAGCCCCCGACCTGACCGGCGCCAGCTCCCTTCACGCCTTCGTCGTGCGCGCCGACGCCGGTGAGGGTCTGCGGCGGCGCGCGCCGCGTGCGACCTCGTTTCACGACAGGTCGGGGCGGCGCTTGTCGAGGAACGCGGCGACGCCCTCGCGGGCGTCGTCCGTCTGGGTGGCGGCGGCCATGACCTCGACGGCCAGCGCGTAGGCGTCGGCCGAGGGCCGCCCGACCTGAGCGTAGAAGGCCTGCTTGCCCAGGCCCTTGGACTCGCGACCCCCTCGGGTGGCTCGGGCCAGCAGGTCGGCCACGGCGGCGTCGAGGCCCTCGTCGGGCACGCAGCGGTTCACCAGGCCCCACGCCTGGGCGGTGGCGGCGTCGACGACATCGCCGGTGAGGGCCATCTCGAGGGCTCGCTTGGCGCCGACGGCCTGGGCCACGGCGACGGCAGGGGTGTGGCAGAAGAGCCCGCCCCGTCCGCCGGGCAGGGCGAAGCCGGCCGACGCCGCCGCCACCGCGAGGTCGCAGGTGGCTACCAGCTGGCAGCCGGCGGCGGTGGCCAGGGCGTGGACCCGGGCCACGACCGGCTGGGGGATGGACTGCACGGTGTCCATGAGCTCGGTGCACGTGCGGAACAGGTGACGGGCGGTGGCCAGATCGGCGCCGGCCAGGTCGGCGAAGTCGTGGCCGGCGGAGAAGACGGGGCCCTCGGCCGCGAGGACCACGCCGCGCGCGTCGCTGCGGCCGACCTCGGCGAAGGCGTCGGTCAGGGCCCCGAGCACGTCGAGGGCCAGCACGTTGCGCCGCTCGGGGCGGGTCAGGGTGATGGTGACGGTGGCGTCGGACCGGGTGACCGAGAGGGCATCCACCCCGCGACCGTCGCACTGCGCCGGCCGCCGGTCAAGGTTCGAACCCCCGCTGCTCGGTGGCCCCCGAGGTCGACCTACTGTGGGCGGGGTGACCAACGGGACCGGGGCCCCAGGGGGCGGGGAGCGGTGGTGAACCGGCTACTGGCGCTCCCGGCGGTGCTGTGCCTCGTGCTCGGCGTCCTGCTCGGCGTGTGGGGCTGGGGTGAGCGCGACACCACCCGGGCCCGCATCGTGGCCGAGGTCGACGACCCGACGACCTTCGGCCCCGCTGACGAGGAAGCGTCGATCTTCGGGCCGGCCTCGGGCGACCAGGAGGAGCAGACCGAGGCGGTCTGCACGCTGCTGCTCGATGCGTCGCAGCTGCGCGGTCCCCTGAACGGGTTCGCCCCCGGGGCGCCCGAGCCGGTGCCCGGCGAACCGGCGGCGTCCTCGGTCCCGGCCGTCAGCCCCCTCGAGGAGGCGGCGGCGATCGTCGGGGTGCTCGACCCCCAGATCGTCACGGGTCTCCCCCGGCTCGCCGAACCTGACGTGGTCATCGCCATCGACCGTCAGCGCGAGGCCATGCAACGGATCCTGCTCGACGGGCGCGACCCCTCGACCGACCCTGAGGTGCTGGCCGCCGCGTCCCAGCTCGAGGCGGCCCTCCACGGCGTCTGCTGAGCGTGCTGGTCCCGTCGGTCGCGACGCTCCCGCGTGCGGCGATCCGTTCGGTGGCCCGGCCCCGGCGGTGACCTCGGTAGCCTCGGACCCCATGGCGCATCGGTTCGTGGTGATCGGAGGGGGACCGGCGGGCAACCAGGCCGCCACCACCGCCGCTCGCCTCGGAGCCCGGGTGACGATGATCGAGCGCGACGTCATCGGCGGCGCCGCCCACCTGCGCGACTGCATCCCGTCCAAGGCCATGATCGCCACCGGCGGGGCCATGAACGACATGCGCCGGGCCATCGGCATGGGCCTCGGCGCCGTCGAGCCGGTGCTCGACCTCGACGGCCTGCGAGACCGGATCGGCGGCATCGAGGACCGGCTGGAGCGGTCCGTGTCGGGCCTGCTCGCCGACCAGGGTGTGCGCATCATCGCCGGCCGCGGGCGGCTGGTCGGCCCCCACGAGGTCGAGGCCACCCCCCTCGACGGCGGCGCCCCGGAGATCATCGCGGCCGACACCGTCGTGCTCGCCACCGGCAGCCGGCCCCGGATCCCCGACTTCGCCGAGGTCGACGGCGCGCGGGTGCTCACCACCCGCGATGCCTACCCGCCGCCGGCCCTGCCCGAGCACCTCGTGGTGATCGGCTCGGGGGTGACCGGCGTCGAGTTCGTCCACATGTTCTCGGCCTTCGGGTGCGCGGTGACCCTCATCGTGAGCCGCCAGCAGGTGCTGCCCCAGAAGGACCCCGAGGTGGCGGCCGTCCTCGAGGACCACTTCCTCAGCCGGGGCGTGAAGCTGCTGAAGGGGGCCCGGGCCGAGGGCCTCGACGTCACGAACGACGGGGTGGCGGTGCGATGCGACGACGGCCGCATCGCCCGTGGCACCCACGTCCTCTTGTGCATCGGGTCGATCCCCAACTCCGAGGAGCTGGGCCTCGACGAGGCAGACGTGAAGACCGACGGTGGCTACGTCGTCGTCGACCACAACTGCCGCTCGTCGGTTCCGCACGTCTACGCCGCCGGTGACCTCTCGGGGAAGCTGCCGCTGTCGTCGGTGGCATCGATGCAGGGTCGCAAGATCGCCGAGCACGCCCTCGGCCTGCACCGGGGGCCGCACCGGCACCTCGACTACGAGAAGGCGGCTTCGGCGATCTTCACCGACCCCGAGATCGCCGATGTGGGCCTGGTCGAGGCCGACGCCTTCGCCAGCGGGCGCAAGGTGCGGGTCACCAAGGTGCCCTTCTCCGCCTCGGCCAAGGCGCTCATCAACGACGACTGGCGGGGTTTTGTCAAGATCATCTCGGACCCGGCCACGGGCGTGGTGCTGGGCGGCTCGATCGTCGGGCAGCACGCAGCCGAGCTCGTCTCGGTCCTCGCCCTCGCCGTCACCGCCGGGCTCAAGGTGAACGACATCGTCGAGAGCCTCCTCGTCCACCCGGCGCTCGCCGAGTCCCTCGCCGACGCCGCCGAGTAGGCGCGCCGTGGCCGTGGAGAGGGACGAGTGGCATCCGCCGACGCAGGCCACCATGCCGGACGGGCCCGAGTCGTTCCCCGACACCGGGGTGAACTCCCTGGCGTCGATCGGGGCCCGGTGGCTGGCCCGCTTCATCGACACCATGGTGCTCGGAGTGCCCTTCACCATCGGGCTCACGATCGTCGCCGTCATCGTGGCCGGCGGAGCGCCCGACCCCGAGACGACGATGACCAGCGACAGCGCCATGGCGTGGACGTGGGGGGCGGCCATCGGCCTCGCCCTCGCCTATGAGACGCTCACGGTCTTCCTGTGGGGCCAAACGCTCGGCAAGCTGGTCCTCGGCGTGCGGGTCGTGCGCCTCGCCAACGGCCGCTGCCCGCTGTGGTGGGAGGCGGCGCTGCGGGTCACCCTGCCCGGGGCGGTGGCCGTGATCCCGCACCCGCTGGCCAAGGCGGCGGCCATCGGCCTCTTCGGGGTCGCCATCTTCGACCCGATGCGCCGCAGCGTGTCCGACCGGGCCGCCGGCACCGTCGTCGTCCGGGCCCGCTGACCGCAGGGCGAAACCGCCACCCTGGTGGGTCTCCTGGGCCCATCATGGCGGCGATTTGGCTGTCCGCCGGACGGTTCTCGGAAACTGCCACCGTGGTGCCCGCCCTCGCCCCGGGAAGGTGACGGTTGCGCGGGTCGATCAGCGGAGCAGGTGCTGCGACAGGTCCCGGATGACCATCGGGCTCTCCCGGGTCACCTCGAGGTAGGTGAACTCGAGCATCGTCCACCCGAGGCCGTTGAGGCGTCGGCGGCGCTTGCGCTCCCATCGGAAGGCCCGCTCGCCCGTGTGGTGCCTCAGGCTGTCGCACTCCATCCCCACCCGCAGATCCGGCCAGGCCAGGTCGATCCAGCACTCGAAGTCACTGTCGACCACGTGGTGCTGCGTGACGGGTCGCGGGAGGGTGCTGTTCTCGATGAGGCGCAGCGCTCTGCGCTCGAACCCGCTGTCGACGAGCTCGCCGAGGCCTCGCTCGGCGAGCAGGGCCCGCAGCGCGACGGTGCCGTCCCGGCCTCGCCGAGCCACTTCGCGGTGCCGCTCGGCGACCTGCGCCAGCAGCAGGTGATCGTGACGAGCGGCCTGGTCGAGAGCGACCCCGGACCTGAACTCGTGGACCACGGCGGGCAGATCCACCAGGGTGCGGACGAGCGCGGTGCACGGGATGCCCTCGCGCGCCGCGAGGTCGTCGCCCTTCAGGTCCATCGTCTCGTGCAGGACTGCGCCCCGCGGTGCCCGACGGCGACGCCGTCCCCGTACGACGAGGATCTCGACCGGCGCCGTCGCGAACCCGTCGAGCCCCCAGAGCCGGGCTGCCGCCCGGTGGGACGCCATCGAACCGGGGATGCTGAGCGTGGCGATCACGAGTCGCTGCCGCCACGTCGGCGCGACCCCTCGCAGCCGAAACACCGCCGGCGCGGCCCGCTCGACGGTGCGCCGCTGGATCAGGCCACGGAGCTGGCCGTCGCTGAGCCCGAGATCGCGGGCCTGGTCGCGGCTGAACGCAGAGTGCTGCCGTGCCGCGAGGTCGAAAAGATCCATGTTCCCACTCCTTCGTTCAGGTCAGCCGGACGCGTGCGGACAAGGCACAGGCGCCGGCCGGCGCCGTGGTGAGGGGAGTGGGTGCGCACCGGGGTGGGTCCTGGTCGCGCCAGGCTCAGCGGTACCCCGGCGCAACGTTGGCCATGCGCGCCGCCTTCGAGCGACGAAACCGCCGCCCTCCGGGGCCCCCACCGCACACCAAGGTGGCGATTTCGAGATGGGTTCGGGGCCGCAGCGAAACCGCCACCCTGGTGGGTGCCGACGGCCCAGGGGGGTGGCTGTTTGCGGGCGGGCGCTACTCGATGACGAGGACGACGTCGCCGGCCGAGACGGGCTGGCCGGCGGCGACCTTGATCTCGGTGACCTTGCCGTCCTTGTCGGCGACGATGGCGTTCTCCATCTTCATGGCCTCAAGCAGGCAGACCGTCTGACCGGAGGTGACCTCGTCGCCGACGGCGACGGTGACCTTGACGATCGTGCCCTGCATGGGCACCGTCACCGAGCCGGACCCGGCCGCGGCGGCCGAGGCGCTGCCCTTGCGGCGGGGACGGACGGCGCCGAGCGCACCCCCGGCGGCCGCGACGGGAGCGAGGGCCGAGGCCGGCACCCACATGGCCACCGAGAAGCGCTTGCCGTTGACCTCGACGTCGACGTCGCGACGGACCTTCTCCTCGGCCTCGACGCCCTCGTCGGTCGGCGCCGCGGCGGGCTCGCCGCCCACACCGGAGAGGTCCAGGACATCTTCGACCCACTTGGTCGAGTGCTCGGCGTTGCGGAAGTCGTCGTGGGCGAGGATCGCCAGGTCGGCCGGGAGGGTGGTCTTGATGCCCTCGATCTTGAACTCGCGGATGGCGCGCACCATGCGGTCGATGGCGGTGGCACGGTCCGAGCCCCACACGACGAGCTTGCCGACCAGGTTGTCGTAGTACTGGCTGACCTCGTCACCGGCGGTGTAGCCGCCGTCCCAGCGCACGCCGAAGCCCTGGGGCACCTCGAGGGCGGTGATCCGCCCGGGGGAGGGGAGGAACTTCCCCCCGGCGGGGTCCTCGGCGTTGACCCGCACCTCGATGGCGTGACCCCGGAGCGAGATGTCGTCCTGGGTGAAGCTGAGCGGCTCACCCGACGCCACCCGGATCTGCTCGCGCACGAGGTCGATGCCCGACACCAGCTCGGTCACGGGGTGTTCGACCTGGAGGCGGGTGTTCATCTCGAGGAACCAGAACTCACCGTCCTGGTACAGGAACTCGACGGTGCCGGCGTTGTGGTAGCCGCACGCCTGGGAGACCTTGACCGCGGCCTCGCCCATGGCCTGGCGGGTCTCGGGCGGGAAGGCCGGCGCCGGGGACTCCTCGATGAGCTTCTGATGGCGGCGCTGGGCCGAGCAGTCGCGCTCACCCACCCACACGCAGCGGCCGTGGACATCCGCGATGATCTGCATCTCGACGTGGCGGGGCCTGGTCAGGTAGCGCTCGACGTAGCACTCGTCGCGTCCGAAGCCCTTGAGCGCCTCGGACTGGGCCGACTCCAGGGCGGCGTGCGCCTCCTCCTTGGCGTTGACGACGCGCATGCCGCGCCCGCCGCCGCCGTAGGCGGCCTTGATGGCCACCGGCCAGCCGAACTCCTCGCCGAAGGCCACGACCTCGTCGCCCGAGGCCAGGAACTCGGTGGTGCCGGGCACGCCCTGCACCCCGGCCTCCTGGGCCGCGATGCGGCTGGACACCTTGTCGCCCATGACCTCGATGGCCTCGGGCGGGGGACCGATGAAGGTCACGCCCCGCTCGGTGATGGCCCGGGCGAAGTCGGTGTTCTCCGAGAAGAACCCGTAGCCGGGGTGGACGCCGTCGGCCCCGCTCTGGGCGACGGCCTCGAGGATCTTCTCGGTGTTGAGGTAGCTCTCGGCCGCGGTCTGGCCGCCCAGGGCGTAGGCCTCATCGGCGAGGCGGACGTGGAGGGCCTCGCGGTCGAGCTCGGAGTAGACCGCGACCGTCGTGATGCCGAGCTCCTGGCAGGCGCGGATGACCCGGACGGCGATCTCGCCCCGGTTGGCGATGAGGATCTTCGAGAGCACGGGCTCTTCCTAGGCGACAGGTGACGGGTCGATCCAGCACGGTAGGCGCTGGTCGTGTGGCCACCGGCCCTTCTCACGGCCCGCCCCACGGCTCGGGCAGTTGCCGAGCCGGCGGTGGTGGCCTAGAGACGGCGGCCGTGGCCACCGAGGAGAGCTCCTTCGCCGTCGACGAGGTGCGTGCCGCCCTCGCCGGGACCCGGTTCACCGAGCTGCACTGGGTCGCGCAGACGGGGTCGACCAACCTCGACCTCCTGGCCCACGCGGCCGACGGCGGGGGCGAGGGGTCGGTGCGGGGCGCCGATCACCAGACCGCGGGCCGGGGTCGGCGGGGTCGCTCGTGGAGCGCGCCGCCCACCGCCGCCGTGCTGGTGTCGGTGCTGCTGCGCCCCCCGGCTCCGGCGGTCGACCTGGTGACACCGGCGGTGGCCCTGGCCGCGGCCGAGGCGGTCGAGCAGCGTTGCGGGCGGGCGCCCGGGATCAAGTGGCCCAACGACCTGGTCGTGGCGGCGGCCGACGGCGGGCCCGACCGGAAGCTGGCCGGCATCCTGGCCGAGGCGGCCTGGCCGCCCGGCGCGGACGTCGCCTCGGGCTGGCGCTCCCCGTCGGCATCGACGCGGGTGGCGGTTGTGGTCGGCCTGGGTCTGAACGTGCGGGCCGCTGGGCGCGCCCCCGAGCTGGCCGACATCGCCATCGCGTGTGATGAGATCGCGATCCCGGGCTCGCCGCCGGTGCGTCGGGAGGATCTGGTGGTGGCCTGGCTGGCCGCCCTGGAGCACTGGTACGCCCGGGCCGTCGACCCGGCGGGACGCGACGAGGTGTGGGACGCGTGGCGCCGCCGGTCGGCCACCCTCGGACGACGGGTGCGGGTCGACCTCGGCGCCGAGGACCTCGAGGGCGAAGCGGTGGCCGTCACCGCCGGCGGCCAGCTGGTGGTCCGCACCCTCGAGGGCGACGAGCGCACCCTGGCCGTCGGTGATGTCACCCATCTGCGCACGCGGTGAGCGCCCGGCCGACCCGGTCTCGCGGCCGGTACGGTGACACCTCCCCAGGGTGATCGCCGCGGCGTGGCGGTGGCGGCCAGAGCCCTCCACCGCGGCTTGGACGCCGATGGGACCAACTGAGCAACGCGAGCCGGGCGGACGTTGGACCCATGTCCGCCAACCGGGCGGCTTGCGTCCGACGCTGAGGCTCAGAAGGGGTTCGGTCACCGTCAGGGGTCGGTCGTGCGGGCGACGAGGCGGGCGAACGCGTCCGCGACCGCCACCGTCACCGGACCGGGCGCCGGCGTCGGGAGGGCGTGCTCGTCGACGGCGGCGATGGCCTGCACGTCGCGTGTCGAGGAGGTGAGGAAGGCCTCCTCGGCGTGGCGCAGGTCGTCGAGGGTGAGGTCCTCGGTCTCGACCGCGTCGGTCACCTCGAGCACCAGCTCCCGGGTGATGCCGGCCAGGCACGCAGTGCTGAGGGCGGGCGTCAGCAGGCGCCCGCCGCGCACGACGAAGACGTTCGAGCCCGTGCCCTCGCTGAGGCGGCCGTGGACATCGGCGAAGATCGCCTCCGACGCGCCGACGGCGTAGGCCCGGGCCAGGGCCACCACGTTCTCGGCGTAGGAGGTGGACTTCACCCCCGCGGTGCCGCCGGTGGGGTTGCGGGTGAAGGGGACCACGGCGACGGTGGTGGCCGTCTCCCACCGGCCCGCCCCGCCGGTGACGAGCAGGACGGTGCGCCCGGCGTCGCCGCGGTCGCTGCCCGAGGGTCCGGGGCCGCCGGTGACGGTGAGGCGCACCCGCCCGACCTCGTCGCCGGCATCGGTGGCCGCCGCGATCACCGCGTCGCACGCGGTGCGCAGCTCGTCGTCGGTGAGCGGGACGTCGAGGTCGAGGGCGGCGGCCGAGCGGCGTAGGCGCCGCAGGTGGCGCGCCAGGGCGAAGGCCACGCCGTTCGTGACCTTCATGGTCTCGAAGATGCCATCGCCGACGGTGAGGCCGTGGTCGGTGACCCCGACGGTGGCCTCGGCCGTGGGTCCGATCCGGCCGTTCAGCCAGCACCAGCCGGCGTTGCTGCTCGCGTTCACGGGGACAGCCTCCCACGGCTCGCCAGCGTGATCAGGCGAGCCGCCTTCAGCTCGGTCTCGGCCCACTCCCCGTCGGGCTCGGAGTCCCACGTGATGGCGCCGCCGGTGCCGAAGTGGAGCCCGCCTTCCTCCAGCCAGAACGTGCGGATGGCGACGTTGAGGGCGCC
>NZ_DATLXO010000017.1:0-2073 GCF_035575815.1 Iamia sp. | reverse complement strand
GGTCGGCGGCACCACCGCCCTCTACCGGCTGACCAAGGACGGCGTCCCCTACCTCACCGCCGACAGCGCGGAGGTGCAGTCCCGCCAGGCCAACGGCTGGGCCAACGAGGGCATTCGGGGCTACGTCCTGCCCTAGCCGGGAGGCTGAGGAGCATGCTGAAATACTCGGCTCGGCTGCCGCGCGACCGAGCATCGTTGCAGGTCAGCATCGCAGAGCACCTCGGGGTGCTCGCCGGGGCGAGCGAAGATGTGGTCGCCCCGGCCGCGTGGTTCCTGAGCGTGTTGGGCGTCGGGGGTGCAGACTGGGGTGTCTGTTCCGGTTGGACGCCGTTGGCTCTGTAGTGCCTTGGAGCCTGTAGGTCAGCATGGTGGTGGAGGGCTCCCACGGGAACCGTGGAATGTTGCCATCGAGCACGAGCATCAGACTTTCGAACTTCCTGCCCTCCCCGGAGCGGACATCCAACGCCGAGCGAGAGGAGACAACGATGGAGGTGGTGCATCCCCGGTGCGCCGGGGTTGACGTGTCGAAACGGGACGCGAAGGTGTGTGTCCGGGTGGCCGGCACCGGTCGAGCCAAGGCCCGATCGACGGTGACGACGTGGTCGTCGGTCACCAACCAGGTGCTGGCGCTGCGCGATCACCTGATCGGCGAGCAGGTGACGCTGGTGGTGATGGAGGCGACGGGCGACTACTGGAAGCCCTTCTACTACCTGCTCGAGGACGGCCCGTTCGAGGTGATGCTGGTGAACGCCCGGCACGTGAAGAACCTGCCCGGACGCAAGACCGACGTGTCCGACGCGGCGTGGCTGGCCGATCTGGGCGCCCACGGCCTGGTTCGAGGCTCGTTCGTCCCCCCGCCGCCCATCCGCCAGCTGCGCGACCTGACCCGGACCCGGACCACGATCACCCGGGAACGGGCCCGGGAGATCCAACGGTTGGAGAAGCTGTTGGAAGACGCCGGCATCAAGCTGTCGTCGGTGGCCACCGACATCAGTGGCGTGTCGGGGCGGGCCATGCTGGCCGCTCTCGTCGCCGGCGAGCGTGACCCCGGCGTGCTGGCCGATCTGGCCAAGCGACGGTTGCGGTCCAAGATCCCTGAGCTGACCGAGGCGCTCACCGGCCGCTTCGGCGAGCACCACGCCTTCTTGACCCGCCTCCACCTCGACCTCATCGACCAGCACACCACCGCCATCGGCGAGCTCACGGCTCGGATCGAGGTGATGATCGAGCCCTTTCGTCGGGTCCGGGACCTCATCGTGACCATCCCCGGCATCTCCACCCTGGTCGCCGACGTCATCATCGCCGAGACCGGAGGCGACATGACCCGGTTCCCGACGGCCGGGCACCTGGCCTCCTGGGCAGGCACGTGCCCAGGAAGCAACGAGTCAGCCGGCCGGGTCAAGTCGACCGCCACCCGACCCGGCAACCCCTACCTGAAAGGCGCCCTCGGCATCGCCGCCATGTCAGCCGCCCGTTCCAAGGGGACCTACCTGTCCGCCAAGTACCGGCGCATCGCCGCACGGCGAGGACCGGTCAAAGCGATCGTCGCCGTCGAGCACGCCATCCTCATCGCCATGTGGAACATGCTCACCACCGGCGAGCACTACCGCGACCCCGGCGACGACTTCTACACCCGGCTCAACCCGGACAAGGCCAAGAACCGGGCTATCGACCAACTACGCAAGATGGGATTCAACGTGACCCTCCAACCCCAGGCCGCTACCGCGTAGAGCGAATCTTCGCATCAGACCCGTAGCGGGTGCGGGGCCAGAAGAACCCCCGCAGGCCGTCGCCCCGGGTGCGGGGCACGACGTGGACGTGCAGGTGGGGGACGCTCTGGCTCACCAGGTTGTTGACGGCGACGAAGCTGCCCTGGGCGGCCAGGGCGCGAGGGACCGCCGCGCTCAGACGCTGCACGGCGTCGAACAGGACCGGGAGGAGCGGGCTGGGGACGTCGGCCAGGGCGACGTGGTGCAGCTTGGGCACGGTCAGCACGTGGCCGGCGTACAGGGGGCGGACGTCGAGGAAGGCCAGCACGTCGGGCTCGTCGAGCACGACGGCGGCCGGGGCGGC
>NZ_DATLXO010000016.1:0-4122 GCF_035575815.1 Iamia sp. | reverse complement strand
GACAACCCCTGACCTCCTCGCCGCGGGACGCGATCCGGCCGCATCGGCGGTCGACGACGGGTACCCGGCCCCTGTTGAAGGTCAGGGTCGGCCTCGACGGCAACCCAGACACGATCCTGGCCCGGCAGGGCGCGATGGTCGCCTACCAGGGCCAGGCCAGCTTCGACTACCGGGGGGCGGGCGGCATCGGGAAGATGCTCAAGCAGAAGCTCTCGGGTGAGGGCGTGGCCACCATGCGGGTGAGCGGGCAGGCCGTGCAGATCGGCTTCGGTGGCCAGGGCTGGGTCATCGTCCAGCCCTCCGAGCTCGACCTGGCCGCCATGAACCAGAGCGGCCAGAACACCGGCCCCGTCTCGGGAGCCGGCGGCGGGGTGGGCGGCGCCCTCGGCGGGCTGCTCGGCCGCTGACCGCCACTTCGCCGGCCCGGACCGGCGGCCGCGGTCACCTGCTACCGAGGCCCGAGCACCTGCAGCGCGACGTCGGGGACGTTGGTCACGATGCCGTCGACCCCGATCGACGCCAGTCGCACCATGAGCTCGGGGTCGTCGACGGTCCAGGTGTTGACACCCACGCCGGCGGCGTGGGCGGCGGCGACCAGCTCCTCGGTGACCCATCCGTACCACGGGTGGAGGAGGCGGTGACCGTGGGCCACGGCCTCGGCCAGGGCGGTGGCCCCGTCGAGGTGGAGGTGGAGGTACGCGGTGACCAGGTCGGGGGCCAGAGCCCGCACCCGGTCGATGGTGGGACGGTGGAAGCACGACACGACGGTGCGCGCACCGGTGGCCCGGGCGGCCACCTCGGCCACGACCGCTTCGGCCACCCTCTCGGAGGGGTCGAAGTCGGCTTCGCCGGGCAGGTTCTTGATCTCGATGTTGACGATCAGGTCACCGCAGGCGTCGAGGGCCTCGGCCAGGGTGGGCACCGAGTCGGGCAGCTCGCCGCATGCCAGCCCGACGATCACCCGCCCGTCGGGAAGGGTGTCGTCGTGGTGGACGACGACGGCGCCGTCCGCGGTGCGCCGGGCGTCGAGCTCGACGGCATCGGCTCCCAAGGCCCCGGCCGCCGCGAAGGCGACCAGGGTGTTCTCCGGGTGCGCAGCTGAGGCGCCACGGTGAGCGATGATGAGAGGACGATTGGCGGTCACGGGTTCTCTCCGGTGATGATGGGGGTCGATCCCCCGCCTCGATGGCGGAGGTGACATCGGTTGCCGAGCAGAAAGTGCTTGCCGGAGCTAGCACACACGGGTAGCCTCGCCTTCATCCGCCGCCGCGCACACCGTTCTTCTTACGCGGGTGCAACGGCATGTGAAGGGAGTCACGAACTCTCCCTCGCCGACCGATGGAGGTCTCCCGTGGCCCTGAGTCCCAGTCACCTGCTGTCCCTGACCGTTGCCTCCGCCGAGTGGCGTCGCGACGCCGCCTGCCGGGACACCGATCCGGACCTCTTCTTCCCGGTGGGCACCACCGGTCCGGCCATCGAGCAGATCGAGAACGCCAAGGCGGTGTGCCGGGTGTGTGCGGCCCAGACGCGGTGCCTCGAGTACGCCATCGACACCAACCAGGACTCCGGCATCTGGGGGGGCACCTCGGAAGACGAGCGTCGCCAGATCCGCAAGCGCCAGCAGGCCCGCCCCCGCCAGATGGCCTGAGCCTCCTCCGGGCCCCGGGCGCGTCGCCCACCGCTCAACCCGGCAGCTCGGCGTCGAGGGGCACGCGCAGGTCGACCTGGGTGCCCCCTCCACCGGCGACGGGCTCGAACATGTCGATGGTGCCGGCCAGGTCCGAGGTGACCAGGGCTCGCACGATCGAGAGGCCGAGACCGGTGCTGGCCGCCACCGAGAAGCCCTCGGGCAGGCCCGCACCGTCGTCGATCACCCGGGTGACGAGCTCGAGGCCGTCGTTCACCATCTCGACCCGCACCCGCCCCACCGGGCGGCTTCCGTCGGGCGCAGGCGGGAAGGCGTGGTCCATCGTGTTCTGCAGCAGCTCGTTGAGCACCACGGCCATCGGCGTGGCGATGCCGGCGGGCAGGATGCCGGGGTCACCGTGCACCGAGAAGCCCACCTCTCGGTCCGGTGAGTTCAGGCTCTCCTCGACCATCCGCACCAGCGGGCGGAGCACCTCGACGAACGGGATGTCCTCGCCGGCCTCACGGGCGAGGATGTCGTGCACCAGGGCGATCGAGGAGATGCGCCGCACCGACTCACCGATCGCGCTCTTGGCCTCGTCCGACGACAGGCGGCGGCCCTGCAGGCGCAGCAGCGAGGAGATGGTCTGCAGGTTGTTCTTCACCCGGTGGTGGATCTCGCGGATGGTCGCGTCCTTGGAGAGCAGCAGCCGGTCCCGGCGCCGGATCTCGGTGACGTCGCGCAGCAGCAGCACGGCACCGGTCACCCGACCGGCGTCGACCATCGGGATGCACCGGAGGAGGACGCTCACCCCGGGGCGGGGGTCGATCTCCTCGGTCACGGGGGCGGCCACCGCGAAGGCGGTGCGCACCGGCTCGTCGTCCAGGCCCAGCTCGCCGACGCGCAGGCCCTCGGTGTTGACGTGGATGCCGATCCGATGCAGGGCCGAGACGGCGTTGGGCGAGGCGTAGGTCACCCGGGCCGAGCCGTCGAGCACCAGGCAGCCGTCGCCGACGCGGAGGTTCTCCTCGGAGTCGCCGTCCTCGCGCGCGTAGGGGAACTCCCCGGCGGCGATCATCCGGGCGAAGCGGTTGAAGATCTCCTGGTAGGTGCGTTCGAGCTCGCCGGCCGCCCGCCCCACCGAGGGGGTCGACTCCCGACTCAGCACGGCGATGGTCTCGCCCTTGTGGCGCACCGGGATGCAGAGCATCCGCACCCGTTCACGGATGATCGGGTCGGTGACCTCGCCCTCGATGATCTCGCCGCGCCGGTAGGAGCGGGCGATCAGCGGCCGCTCCTCCTCGTCGGCGATCTCACCGAGGAGATCGCGCACGTAGAGGGTCTGGTTGGTGGTCGGCCGCACCTGGCCGGCGACGACGAAGTGGCTGCCCTTGGCGTCGGTCGGCACGTTGAGCAGCAGATCCGAGAAGCACAGGTCCGCGATGAGCCCCCAGGACACGACGAAGCGGTGGAGGTGGGTCTGCTGGGGCTCGTCGAGCTCGGTCTGGGTTCGCGCGATCTCCGACAGGCTGGCCACCGCCGCATCGTACGAAGTTCCGCGCGGTGCCCCGAGCTTTGGACTGAAGTGGTCCCCGGGGGCACACCTCCGTACGAAGTTCGCCTCGGTGTCGTGGTAGGCGTGGGTGATGGCCGAGGACCCCGTGATGACTGCCGCCGAGCTGACGACGTTCATCCGGGGCTCGTTCCCGGGTTGGGAGCCGCCCCACGTGGTGGAAGCGATCGGCCCCGGCCGCACCGTCGTCCGGCTGCCGGCGACGCACGCCATGCTCCGACCCGGGGGCACCGTGTCGGGCCCGACGCTGATGACCATGGCCGACACCGCGGCGTGGGCCGCGGTGCTGGCCGAGATCGGCCCCGTCGCCCTCTCGGTGACCAGCCACCTCTCGATCCACTTCCTCCGCAAGCCCCAACCCGGCGATGTCGTCGCCACCACCGAGGTGCTCCGTCGCGGCCGACGTCAGGCCGTCATCGACGTCCGCATCACCAGCGGCGGCGACCCCGCCCCCGTCGCCCAGGCCACCGTCACCTACGCCATCCCGTCGATGCCGAGCTCCCCGCCGCCGCCCGCCTGACGGGTCGGCGCCCGACCGCCGATCGGCAGCGGCGGCTCGCGCAGTCAGGGAACGCAGTCGCGCCCCACGGCGCGAGAAGCGGACAGGCGGAGGGACCCGACCGATGAGCGCTCAGCGCCAGAGGGCGTCGCCGAGGCGGAGGAGGCCGGCCAGATCGGCGATGTCGGACTCGAAGTAGGGCACGGTGGCCACCACGTCGGGGGTGCGGGCCAGCTCGTTGCGCTGCTCCTGCTCGCGGTTGGCGATCACCTGGTAGTTGAGGAAGCTCTCACCCACCTCCCGGAGGACGGCCGCGACCGCGGCGGGCTCGCGCCCCGTGCCGTCGGCGACGCCGAGCGACACCTCGTCGGCCTGGGCGACGAGGCGGCGCGCCACCCCGGTGGCGGCGGTGCGGCGGAGGTA
>NZ_DATLXO010000015.1:0-1897 GCF_035575815.1 Iamia sp. | reverse complement strand
CGTCGTCAGGTGGTGGCGCACCCGGGCGTGGCGGTCGCTCAGCCGTCCGATCTCCTCGGTGAGGTCGTGGAGCGACTCCTCGACGTCGTCGTCGAGGGAGCCGTCGGGCGCGGCGTAGGCGGCCAGGGCCTCGCTGAGGTGCTGGGTGATCCCGAAGTAGTCGACGACCAGCCCGTGGTCCTTGCCCGGCGCGGTGCGGTTGACCCGGGCGATGGCCTGGAGCAGCTCGGCCTCGCGCATCGAGCGGTCGAGGTAGAGCACCTGCGCCTCGGGGGCGTCGAAGCCGGTGAGGAGCATGGACTTCACGATCAGGAGCGCGACCGGGGCGGGATCACGCTGGTCGTCGGCCGTGGGCAGCGCCTGGTGCAGCTGATCGACGCGGTGGCGGTGGTTGTCGGGGTCGGTCCAGATCGCCCACGCCGGATCGTCGTTCGTGGTGCCGGCGGAGATCACGGGCACCGCGTCGAGGCGTCGGATCAGCCCGAGGCGGGGGTGGGCCGCCTTCAGCAGTCGCTGCCCCTCGTCGAGCTCATCGTCGGGCGCGGCGAGGAGCCACCCGGGCAACGCCTCCAGCTCGGCCACCAGCTCGTCGCGGGCCCGGCCGAGAGCCGCGTGGTAGCGGACGCAGGCCCGACGGCTGCTGGCCACGACGAGGCCCTTGAACCCGCCCGGCATCACCGTCGACACGTAGTGGCGGATGAGGTCGCGCGCCTTGGCGTCGATCAGCTCGGGTGCTTCGAGCACGTCGGCCACGGTGGCGTAGCGCTGCTGCAGGACGTGGCGCTGCTCGTCGGTCAGATCGGCGAACCAGCGGAAGAAAGACCTCGTCGAGGTTCGAGGCGCCCTGGACCGCCGCATCGGTGGTGCGACCCTCGTACATGATCGGGACGGTGGAGCCGTCGCGCTCGGACTGGCGCAGGGTGTAGGTGTCGAGGAACGGCCCGAAGATGGCGTGGGTCTTCTGGCGGGCGCCCATGATGATCGGCGTCCCGGTGAAGCCGATGCGGGCCGCGTTGGGCAGCGCGGCCAGGAGGTTGGCGTGCAGGATCGAGCCCTGTGATCGGTGGGCCTCGTCGACGAGGACGAGGATGGCCTCGTCGGTGTTCAGGTCGTCGAGCCGGTCGCCCTGGTCGTCGTCGCCGCCGGCCAGGCGCAGGTCCCCGCCGTCGCCGGACGAGCCCGCCCCGACCCCCGAGGCCAGGTCGGCCCGGTACTTCTGGATCATGGCCATGACCAGTCCCGGCCCGCGAGGGGACAGGTGGGTGCGCAGCTCCCTGCTCGAGCGGGCGACCTTCACCGTCTCCCCGGAGAGCTCGGCGGTCGCCCCGAGCTGGATCTGCAGGTCGGTGCGATCGGTGACGACGACGACCTTGAAGCGACGCAGGTCGGGGTCCGAGCGCATGGCCCGCACGAGGAACACCATGGTGAGCGACTTGCCCGAGCCCTGGGTGTGCCAGATCACCCCGCCCCGGCGGTCGACGTGGCCGTCGACGATCCGGCTGTCCCCGGTGCGCAGCCGGTCGAGGGCCCGGTGGACGGCCCGGTACTGCTGGTACCGGGGCACGACCTTCACCCGCCGGGGCCCGGCCGGCATCAGCAGGGAGAAGTGGCGGACGAGGTCGAGCAGGTGCGACGGTCGCAGCACGCCGGCGGTGAGCAGCTCCTGGCTGGTGAGGGCGGCGACCTCCTTGCCCAGGTCCGAGGCGACATCGGCGCGGTCGACGGGCGCGGTGTCCTTCCACTCCAGGAAGTGCTCGGGGCCGCTGGTGAACGACCCGAGGCGAGCCTCCTGGCCGGTGGTGGCCACGACGACCTGGTTCGTCCAGAAGAGCGGTTCGACCCCCTCCTCGGCCTCGACCTCGTCGCGCTGGTTGGCGTAGCGCCGGAGCTGGCGGAT
>NZ_DATLXO010000014.1:0-2954 GCF_035575815.1 Iamia sp. | reverse complement strand
GGGGTCTCCCCCAGGGGAAGGCGAAGCCGATCCAGCTTGCTGGTCGGCGCAGCCAAGCAGCGCGGCCGAAGGCCGCACGACCGGACTCGTGGGAACGGAGCGAGCGCAGCGAGCGAGTGACCACGAAGCTCATCTGTCGATGTCTCCGAGGATGAAGTACAGGCTCGAGAGGATCGACACGATGTCGGGCACGTAGACGCCGCGGAGCACCCACGACAGCACCGAGACGTTGTTGAAGCTGGCGGAGCGGATCTTCAGTCGGAACGGTCCGAGGTCGCCCTTGGACACCACGTAGTAGCCCATGGCGCCGAGCGGGTTCTCGGTGGCGACGTAGGCCTCGCCTGCAGGCACCTTGATGATGCGGGGCACCTTGGCCATGATCGGACCGCTGGGCAGGCCGTCCAGGCACTGGTCGACCATGATCGACGCCTCGCGGATCTCCTGGATGCGGACCCACCAGCGGCTGAAGCAGTCGCCGTCGGGGTGGGTGTACACCTTCCAGTCGAGCTGGTCGTGCACCATGCCGTGCGGTGCGTCGCGCCGCAGGTCCCAGTCGACGCCCGACCCCCGCAGGTTCGCCCCCGAGAGCCCGTAGCTCTGGGCCACGTCGCCGGGGATCACGCCGATGCCCCGGGTGCGGAGCTGGAAGATCTCGTTGCCGGTGACCAGGGCGTCGATCTCGTCGCAGAAGTCCCGCACCTTGGCCATGGCGACCTTGGTATCCGCGATCCACCCCTTGGGCAGGTCGTCCTTCAGGCCCCCGATGCGGTCGAAGTTGGGGTGGAACCGTCCCCCGGTGACGGCCTCGATCTGGTTGAGGACGTACTCCCGGTCGCGGAACCCGTAGAAGGCCGCGGTCTGTCCGCCGAGCTGGAGGGCGGTGTCGCCGGCGAAGAGCACCAGGTTGGCGATGCGGCTCATCTCGAACAGGGCGGTGCGGATCCACTGGGCCCGGGGCGGGGCCTCGACGTCGAGCAGCCGCTCGGCGGCGAGGATGAAGGGCACCTCGTTGGCGAAGCTGCCCAGCCAGTCGATGCGGTTGATGAGCGTGGTCACCTGGGGATAGGTGCGGACCTCGGAGAGCTTCTCGTAGCCGCGGTGCATGTAGCCCGCGATGGGCTCGGCCGTGATGACCTGCTCGGCGTCGAGCTTGGCCACGATGCGCAGGGTGCCGTGGGTCGCCGGGTGCTGGGGCCCGAGGTTGATCGTCATGCCCTCGGTCTCGATCTCGAAGTTGATCCGCGCGTCAGCGGCCTGGGCGGCGATGTAGCGCAGCTGCTCGCGATCGGTCACGGCGGTCACGGGGCTTCGCCTCCCCCGGTGGCGGTGGCGTCGTCGGCCGCGGGCTCGTCGGCGGGCTCGTCGTCGGCGGGCATGGGCTCCACGTCGATGATGCCGGGCCAGGGCTTCACCATGCGGGCGATGAGCGGGAAGTCCTTGCGGAGCGGGTTCCCCTCGAAGTCCCCCGGCAGGTAGATGTGACGGAGCCCGGGGTGGCCCTCGAAGCCGATGCCGAACATCTCCCAGGTCTCGCGCTCGTGCCAGTCGGCGCCGTCGTAGAGGGGCATCCAGCTGGCCACGGCCAGGCTGTCGTCGGGGACGTCGGCCTTGATGATGATGTCGGTCTGGTCGACCACGTTCACCACGCGGGCGAAGACCTGGAAGCGCGTCTCGCCGCCGGCGACACCGGTGACGATGGTGGCGTCGATGTCCTTGGGCGGCGAGAGCCCATCGTCCTCGTAGCGGCCGTAGGGCGAGGGCAGCCAGTCGATGGCGGAGAGGAAGTCGAACCAGCGGCACCCGAGGTGGTCGCGGGCGACCTGGCCGGCGGTGCGCCAGGCCTCGGCGGTCACGCGCACCCAGAGGGTGTGACCGACGGTGATGTGGGAGTCGACGACGGCGTCGCCCAGCTCGGCGCCGAAGCGGTCGCGCACCGCCTCGCGCGCGGCGTCGGTGGGCGTCTCGGCGGCCTCGGCCTCAGCCTCGGCCTCGGGGGTCTCGGTGTCAGGTGACATGGATCGGTTCCCCTCGCCAGCGGGCTGCGGGGTCCTCGGTGCGGATGCGCTCCTGGAGCAAGACGATGCCCTCGAGCAGCGCCTCGGGTCGAGGCGGGCAGCCGGGCACGTAGACGTCGACGGGGATGATCTGGTCGACGCCCTTGGTGACCGAGTAGCTGTCCCAGTACGGGCCGCCGCAGTTGGCGCACGAGCCCATGGAGATCACGTACTTGGGATCCGGCATCTGCTCGTAGAGGCGCCGGATGGCCGGCGCCATCTTGTCGGTGACGGTGCCGGAGATGACGACGAGGTCGGCCTGGCGGGGCGAGGCCGGGAACGGGATCACACCGAGGCGCATCACGTCGAAGCGGGGCGACGCGAAGGCGGCGCCCATCTCGATGGCGCAGCAGGCCAGCCCCCACTGGTACACCCAGAGGGAGTACTTGCGAGAGATGTTGAGCAGCGCGGTGAGGGACTTGGGGGACTTGCCGCTCTCGATGAGGCCCATCAGCAGGGGCCCGGGGTGGCCCGGGAGGCCGGGGTCGGGATCAGATCCACTTGAGAACCTTCTTGCGCCAGGCGTAGAGCAGGCCGAGGGCCAGCACCGCGATGAAGATGGACATCTCGATGACGCCGAAGGTGCCGTAGGCCTCGAGCCGGGTGGCCCACGGGAAGATGAAGACCGCCTCCACGTCGAACATGACGAAGAGGAGGGCGAAGATGTAGTAGCGGATCTCGGCCTGGGTCCAGCCCTCGCCCACCGGGTCGACGCCGCTCTCGTAGCTCATCAGCTTCTCCCGGCTGGGGCGCTGGGGTCGCACGAGCGACCCGAGGCCCAGCACGGCCCCGACCAGGCCGACCGCGACGCATCCGAAGATGAACACGGTGAGGTAGGAGCGGAGGAAGTCCGACACGTCGACCGAATCTAGTGAGGCTTTTCGCGATGGGCCAAAGGGG
>NZ_DATLXO010000013.1:0-40043 GCF_035575815.1 Iamia sp. | reverse complement strand
CCTGCCCCGGCCTTCCCGACGGGCTCGCCGGCTTCGAGCTCTGAGCGCCGCGACTCATGAAACCATCCCCGAGGCGAGGAGCAGCGCGGCGGCGGCGACGACACCGATGCTCACGGCGAGCAGCCACGGCAGCATCGAGGGCGGCAAGTGCTCCCCGGCGACGATGGCGACCTCCCGGTGGCGCCAGTCCCGGTGCGCGACCAACCCGATCACGGCCCCCAGCGCGATCAGGGGAAGGCCGAGGAGGAACCGGGCCCCGGGTCCATCGGAACCGAGCAACGGAACCACGGCAACTCCACCAGCGATCAGGGCGAGCGCTGTCCGGGTCCAGGCGAGCAACGTTCGTTCGTTGGCCAGCGACACGCGAGGATCGGGCCTCTCGTCGCTGGCTTCGGCTCGGTGCTGATCGGGACGAGCCATCATCACACCCCCCATGTCGTTCACGACGAGCCCGGACCCGATGCACCCCATGGCCAAGGCGATCCTCACCGTGGCAGGGTCAGCGACCGGCGTTGGGCTTGCGGCCGTGGTTGGCCTTCTTGCGCCGAGCGTTGGTCTTGCGCTTATCGGTCTTCTTCGACATAGGGAGGCAACGCTATCGGCCGGGAGCGAGCCCACCCAAGCCTGGTCGGCGCCCCCGCAGTCTCACTCGTGGGCCCACGCCACCAGGTCGTCGGCCGACCAGGTGTTGACGACGCGGTCCGGCCCGAGGCCGTGGCGGACCGCCTTGTCGCAGCCGTAGGGCTGCCACTCGAGCTGAGCGGGGGCGTGTGCGTCGGTGTCGATGCTGACCCGGCAGCCCATCTCCACCGCCAGGGCCAGCAGCTCGTCGGGCGGGTCGCGCCGTTCGGGCCGGCAGTTAATCTCGACCGCGGTGCCGGTGGCCACGCACGCCGAGAACACCACCTCGGCGTCGAAGTCCGACTCGGGCCGGACGTATGCGGCATCGGGGATCTGCTCGGGTCCCGGGTCGGGGAGGCCTTTGAGCTTGCGTCCCGTGCAGTGGCCCAGGATCGACACCCGCGGGTCGAGCACCGCGGTCACCATGCGCTCGGTCATCTCCACCCGGCTCATCGAGAGCTTCGAGTGGACGCTGGCCACCACCACGTCGAGGCGCTCGAGCATGTCGTCGTCGCCGTCGAGGGTGCCGTCCAGGAGGATGTCGACCTCGACACCGGTGAGGATGCGGAACGGCGCCATGCGCTCGTTGAGCGCCTTGATCTCGTCGACCTGGGTGGACAACCGCTCGCGGTTGAGGCCGTGGGCCACGGTCAGGCGAGGGGAGTGGTCGGTCATGACGAGGTAGTCGTGGCCCAGGGCCATGGCGGCTCGGGCCATGTCTTCGATCGACGCCCCGCCGTCGCTCCAGGTGGAGTGGCTGTGGCAGTCGCCGCGCAGGGCGGCCCGCAGCTCCGCGCCCTCGCCCTCGGGCACGACGCTGGTGCGCTCCAGCTCCGCCAGGCGCTCGGGCACCCCACCGTCCAGGGCCTGCACGGCGACGGCCGCCGTGCTGTCGCCCACGCCGGGCAGCGAGCTGAGCCGCCCCCGGGCGTGCAGGTCGCGCACCTGCTGCGGCCCGGCGTCACGCAGGGCGTCGGCTGCGGTGCGGAAGGCGCCGGCCTTGCGGCTCGAACCCAGGCTCCGCTCGATCAGGTGGGCGACCCGGTCCAGCGCGTCGGCCGGGTCCATCGGGGCCTCGAGCGGGGTAACGGCGAGCACCCCCCGAACCTACCGCCGCCCGCCACCCACCCACCCCGTCCGCCGCCGCCCACCACACCCCGTCCGGCCCTCCCCGTCCGACACCCCACCGTCGCTGCGTCAACGCCGCCCGCCCCAACTGACCACGGCCGTAGTGGTAGCGATCCCGGGGGTCGGGGCCCCCAGATCCGTGACCAGTACGAGAGCACGGCCGTAGTGGTAGGGATCCCGGGGGTCGGGGGCCCCAGATCCGCTACCAGTTCGGGGTGGTGTTGGGAACGGGCGGAGGGCGACGGGGTGGCGGGGTGGGCGCCGTAGCCTCTCGGGATGGAGCGATTCGGGTTCGTCGGTCTTCCCAACGCCGGGAAGTCGTCGTTGTACAACGCCCTCGCCGGGGGCGGGGCCCTCGCCGCGCCCTACGCCTTCGCCACCACGGATCCCAACGTGGGCGTGGCCAAGGTGCCCGACGCCCGCCTCGACCGCCTGGCGGTCATGTCGGCGAGCAAGAAGGTCGTCCCCGCCGCGGTGCAGTTCGTCGACATCGGCGGCCTGGTCGAGGGAGCGAGCACCGGCGAGGGCCTGGGTAACCGCTTCCTCGCCCACATCCGGGAGGTCGACGCCGTGGTGTTCCTGCTACGGGCCTTCGTGGATGTCGACGTGCCCGGGCCCGACGACCCCCTCGAGTGCCTCCGGGTGCTCGAGATCGAGCTGGCCCTGGCCGACCTCGAGACGCTCGAGTCGCAGATCACCAAGAAGCGCAAGGCGGCCCGGGTCGACAAGTCCCTCCAGGAGGAGGTGGCGGCGCTCGACGAGGCCTACTCGGTGCTGGCCGAGGGCACCCCGATCTACCGCAGCGACCTGCCGGTGAGCACGCGCGAGGCGCTGCGAGGCTGGTTCCTGCTCACCAACAAGCCGGTGGTGGCCCTGGTCAACGTGGGCGAGGACGACCTCGACCGCATCGACGAGGTCGTGGCCCCCGTCGAAGCCGAGCTCCGCGGACGGGCCGAGGTCATCGGCATGAGCGTCCAGCTCGAGGCCGAGGCGGCCCAGTTCACCGGCGAGGAGCGCATCGAGATGCTCGAGGCCCTGGGCCTCGGCCACGGCGCCCTCGAGCGCTTCATCCACTCCGCCTACGACATCCTCGGCCTGCGGACGTTCCTCACCACCGGTGAGAAGGAGAGCCGGGCCTGGACCTTCCGCACCGGCTCCAAGGCCCCGCAGGCCGCCGGGCGCATCCACACCGACTTCGAGCGCGGCTTCATCAAGGCCGAGGTCATCCGCTGGGACGAGCTGCTCGACATCGGGTCGTGGGCCAAGGCCAAGGAGGTCGGCAAGATCCGCATCGAGGGCAAGGAGTACGTCGTGGCCGACGGCGACGTGCTCGAGTTCCGCTTCAACGTGTGACCCGCACGCCCCGGCCGCCGTTGGGCCGTGCCGTCGAAACCTTAGATGTTTGATCATCTCAGCCTCAGCAGCGTTCAGCCGTCCAAAGTTCGCCGAGGGTTCCCGGGGGCGTCGGGAGGCCGGGAGCGGGCAGGATCGGCGAATGCTCGTGGTCGACGGACGTGACGTCGCACCGGTCGAGGTGGCCACCACCCGTCGGGCGCGGAGCCGAGGGCTGCTGGGGCGCGACGGCCTCGACGGGGCCCTGTGGCTGCCGGGGGTCCGTTCGGTGCACACCGTCGCCATGCGCTTCGCCATCGACGTGGCGTGGGTCGACCGCTCTGGGGTTGTCCTGCGGACGGCCACCGTGGCACCGACCAGGGCCACGCGGTGGGTGGCTCGGGCGGCGGGGGTGCTCGAGGCCGAGGACGGCGCCTTCGGGCGGTGGCGACTGGCGCCCGGTGCGGTGGTGGACATCCTTGCGGACGGCGATGCTCACGCGACCGGCGAGCTCGGGCGATGACCTTCAGCCGACCGCGATGCTCATGCGACCGGCTCGGCGACCGCTCGCAGGCCGATCCTCAGGACTGGCGTTCGCAGCGCAGGAGTGAATACCGCGAACCGGGTCGCACGCTGCTTCGGCCCATGTGAGAGTCGCCGGATGGAGTCGGACATCGGTCGGTTGCCATCCCACGTCAGGGAAGGGCTCGTCGCCTTCATCGGCGAGTCACCGGAGACGGTGCTCGCCATCCACGCGCTCCAGTCCAGACTTGGTCGGGCCTGGGCTTCGGGGCCCTCCCCACAGGCGGTGATCGTGGAGTCTGCGCTCGTGCCGGGAGAGCCGCAAGGGTTCGGCGACCCGGCGTCACTGCTCGATCTCCTCGTACGCGCCGAGGGCTGGAGCTGCATCGAGCTGACCCCGGAGGTTGCCGACGACATGGCTGACGACTTCGAACGCCGGTGGGGCATCGCCAGGTTTCAAGGGCCAGCGAGACGCGTCATCGACGTCATCGGGGTCTCCGACCAGAGCCCACGCGTCAAGGCACATCCCCTCGTGCGTCAGCTGCGCACATCGGACCTCTCAAGGCTCTCGGTGGCGTCCGACGACACCCTCCCTGATCGCCGTGTCGTCGAACGGGCCGCGGCGCTGGGTCGTGTCTTCGTCGCCGTCGATGGCGATTCGATCGTCGGCCACGGGAGCTCCTTCGCCGCCAGCACCACGTACGCAGACATCGGTGTCTTCGTCGCGGAGAGCCATCGCGGGCAAGGGATCGCCACCTGCGCCGCGGCCCTGGCTTGCGAAGCCGTCCGGGCCGCCGGACTCGTGCCCGTCTGCGGCGCCGGGTCTGACAATCACGCGTCCCTTCGCGTGGCGGCCAAGTTGGGCTTCTCTGAGGTCACCCGGCTGGTGTTCCTGGTTCCAGGCGGAAGGTGACCTCTGCCCATCTCGGCCTTCCGATCGAGCACCGGCCGCCACCCACACCGATCAGGGCCGACGGTGCTTCCGGCGGCTCACGGCGCGACGGCAGCCAGTTGGTGTGACTGCACCGATCAGGGCCGACGACCGTCTGGGGTCTCACCCTTGCAGGGGCGCGACGAACCCGGTGCGCCCGGACCAGCGGCCACACTGGGCTGGTGTCGTCCCCTGCGCCCGGAAGCCTCGTCGTGGTGGCCACGCCGATCGGCAACCTGGGCGACCTCGCCCCCCGGGCCGTCGCGGAGATGGGACGGGCAGACCTGATCTGCTGCGAGGACACCCGGCGCACCGGGCGGCTCCTCGCCCACGCCGGGGTGGCGGGCGCCCGTCTGCGGCGGGTGGACGCCCACACCGAGGACGGGGCCGCGGCCGATGTCGTGACCCGGATCGCCGAAGGCCAGCGCGTCGCCCTGGTCACCGACGCCGGCACGCCGGGCGTGTCGGACCCTGGCTCGGCGCTGGTGCGGGCTGTCATCGGGGCCGGCCTGCCCGTCACCACCGTGCCCGGGCCCGTCGCCGCCGTCGCCGCCCTGGTGCTCAGCGGGTTCGACACCGCCCGCTTCGTCGTCGACGGCTTCCTGCCCCGCCGGGGTGTCGACCGCTCCGCCCGGCTGGCCGAGCTGGCCGCCGAGCGGCGCACGACCGTGCTCTACGAGGCACCCTCGCGCGCCGCCCGCACCCTGGCCGACCTCCGTGACGCCTGCGGTGCGGGTCGGGCCGTGGCGGTGGCCCGCGAGCTCACCAAGCTCCACGAGGAGGTGTGGCGCGGTCCGCTGGCCGAGGTCGCCGCCCGCGCCGTCACCGAAGACCTGCGGGGCGAGGTCGTGGTGGTGCTCGCCGGTGCCGTCGCTGCGGGCGCGGCGGGCGGCGACGGCGACGTGCGCGCCGCCCTGCGCGCCGCACGCGCCCGAGGCCTGGCGCCCGGACGGGCCGCGGCCGAGGTCGCCGCCGCCCTCGGCCGCCCTCGCCGGGAGGTCTACGCCCTCGCCCTGTCCGACGACGCGGACCGCCCACCTGGCTCGCCACGCTCGGATGGCGACGACGCCTCGGACGACGGCGCCGCGATGGGTGACGACCCGGCCGATGACACCTCCGGCGGCGGTGGCTCCTGGTGATCGGCGACCCGTGCCACGAGGTGCTCGACATCGCCCTGCGCACCCCCGACGACGCGGGGCCCAACGACGTGGCTCCCGCCGATCGGGCCGCGCTCGAGCTGGCCCGCCGTCGCTTCGGGGTCGGCCTGCCCCCGCCCTACGCCCGGCCTCCGACTGACCCGGCCGAGCTGCCGATCCGTCCTGCGGGGTCCGGCGACGGTCCCGCCATCGCCGTCATCCAGCGCCGGGCCTGGCGGGCCCGGTACCGCGGCCTGCTCTCCGACGCCTTCCTCGACGCCCTCGACCTCTCCTACCTCGGCCCCTACTGGTCGGGGCGGGCCGCGGTGAGCCCGTCGCGTCGCCACCGGCTGCTCGTCGCCGGCTCCCCCGGGCAGGTCTTCGCGGCGGTCGACACCGGGCCGAGCCGGGACGACGACGACGAGGTCGCCCCCGACGGCACGCCGATCACCGGGGAGCTCCGCAGCTTCTACGTCGACCCCACCGTGATCGAGCTGGGTCTGGGCTCGGTGCTCCACGGCCAGGCCCTCGACGCCCTGGTGGCGTCAGGTTTCACCGGCGCGACGCTGTGGGTGGTGGAGGGAAACGCTCCCGCCCGGTCCTTCTACGAGGCCAAGGGCTGGCGGGCCGACGGGGCCACGACGATCACGCCGGTCGAGAGCGAGGAGCTCCACGAGGTCCGCTACCGCTACGCCGCACCCCTCGGCCCGTCCTGAGCGACGCCCGGAGCAACGCCGGGGCCGGGATACCACCGGCACGCCCTGAGCGACGCCGGGGCAGCCGGCGGCGAGGGGCGTAGCCTGTGGCGGTGGACCGGTGGGACGACGAGGATGCAGAAGCCGACGGCCCGGCTCGCGGCGCCCCCCGATCGAACGACGATCTCGACCTCTCTTGGGATGGCGTCGATCGTGACTGGGACCCCGACGGGCACCGGGACGCCGATCCCCTTGCCGAGCCCGACTTCGACGACCTCTACGGGCCCGACGAGCTGGCCGCCATCGAGGCCGGCCCCCGCCTGCACGTCGAGGAACCGGTCTCCAAGGTCTCGCAGTGGCGCCGTCGCTCGGCCCTCGGCGCGGTCATCACCGGGATGGCCCTCGGCCTGCAGGAGGTCTTCGACCCCGAGGAGGAGCGCTCCATCGTGATCGAGGTCGACGACGACGGCCTGCCCGCCGAGCTCCCCGTGCAGATGATCCTCGACCCCGACTCGCCCGCCGGGAGCCTCTGCATCGTGCACCGCGCGGATGTGCCACCGCCCGTCATCTGACCCACTCCGCGCCCGATCAGGAGCCGGGAACGGCGAGGGGCCGGCAAGAGGTGCATCGCTAGGGTGGCCGCGTGCCCGGCCGCTTCTACGTGACCACCCCGATCTACTACGTGAACGACGCGCCCCACCTGGGTCACGCATACTCCACGATCACCGCTGACGCCCTCGCCCGGTGGCACCGGCTCGTGGGCGACGAGGTGCGGTTCCTCACCGGCACCGACGAGCACGGGCTGAAGATCCAGCGGGTGGCCGACGAGCGGGGCATCACCCCGATCGAGCAGGCCGACTGGGCCTCGGCCCGCTTCGGCGAGGCGTGGGCGCTGCTCGATGTGGAGCCCGACGACTTCCTCCGCACGTCCGAACCCCGGCACCACGCCGCCACCCAGGCCTTGCTGCAGAAGGTCTACGACGCCGGCCACATCTACTCCGCCACCTACAGCGGGTGGTACTGCGTGAGCTGCGAGGCGTACTACACGCCCGATGACCTCCTCGCCGACCCCGCCGGCGGCGAGGTCGGCCTGTGCCCGATCCACGAGCGGCCCGTCGAGCAGCTCACCGAGGAGAACTGGTTCTTCCGCCTCTCGGCGTTCACCGAGCGCCTCGAGGCGTGGCTCACCTCCGACCCGTCACCGGTGCGCCCCGCCGGCAAGCGCAACGAGGCCCTGGGCGTGGTCCGCGGCGGGCTCCAGGACATCTCGATCACCCGCCGCTCGCTGACTTGGGGCGTGCCCGTGCCGTGGGACGCGGCACAGGTCTTCTACGTCTGGTTCGACGCCCTCATCAACTACGCCACCTCGATCGGCTACGGCACCGACCCCGAGCAGTTCGACAGGTGGTGGCCCCACGTCCACCACATCATCGGCAAGGACATCATCCGGTTCCACTGCGTGTACTGGCCGGCGATGCTCATGGCGGCGGGGGAGGACCCGCCCCACCAGCTCGACGTCCACGGCTTCCTGCTGGTGGGCGGAGCCAAGATGTCGAAGACGGCGGCCAACAAGGTTGCGCCCGTGCAGCTCGTCGGCGGCGACCCCGAGCACGACTTCCCCGCCCTCGGCGTCGACGGCCTGCGCCACCACTTCCTCCACGACCAGCGCTTCGGACCCGACGGTGACCTGTCGGTCGAGGGCATGGTGGTGCGCTACAACACGGACCTGGCCAACAACCTGGGCAACCTGCTGGCCCGGGTGTCGACCGTGGTGGCCAAGCAGTGCAACGGCACCGGCCCCGCCCCTCGGCCCGACAGCCCCCTGGCCGCGATCGCCGCCGAGGTCGTGGTGGCCACGTCCGCGGCGTGGAGCGCGGTCGCGCCGTCCGAGGCGCTCGATGCCACCTGGCGTCTGCTGCGCGAGACCAACTCGTTGCTCGAGGAGGCCGAGCCCTGGAAGGTCGATCCCGGCCCCGACGTCGACGGGGTCCTGGGCGACGCCCTCGAGGTGCTGCGGATCGTGGCGATCCTCGCCTCGCCCGCCCTGACCCGCGCGCCGACGGAGATCTGGCGCCGGATCGGCCTGACGGGTGATCCGGCCGCCTGCCGGGTCCCCGACGACGTGGCCTGGGGCGGCTACCCCGGGGGCCTGCCCGTCGAGAAGGGCACCCCGCTCTTCCCCCGCCTCAAGGTCCCGGACTGACCGTGGCCGAGCGCGTCGCGACGATGACGGGGGACGATCTTCGGGGACTTGCCACCAGGCCGGGTGGCTGACCGGTGGCCGAGCGCGTCGTGACCCTGCGGTGGACCGACGACCACTGCCACCTCCACCACGGTGGGCCGAGCCACGTCGGCCACGGCGGCGCCCCGGCCGGTGAGGTCGCGGTGGTCGTCGACGACGCAGCGTCGATCGGCGTGCAGCGCATGATCACCGTCGGCTGCGACGTGGCCGATTCGCTCGCGGCGATCGCCGTGGCCGCCGCGCACCCGGGGCGGGTCTGGGCCACCGCCGGCGTGCACCCCCACGAGGCCCAGCACGGCGTCGACGGGCTCGAACCGCTGCTCGCCCGGCCTGAGGTGGTGGCGGTGGGGGAGTGTGGCCTCGACTTCCACTACGACCACTCGCCCCGCCAGCAACAGCGCGAGGTCTTCGCCGCCCAGATCGCGCTCGCTCAGGCCCACGACCTGCCGCTGGTGATCCACACCCGGGAGGCCTGGGACGAGACCTTCGACCTGCTGACCGCGGAAGGGGTCCCCCGGCGCACCGTGTTCCACTGCTTCACCGGCGACGCCGACGATGCCCGCCGCTGCCTGGACGTCGGCGGCGTCCTGTCGATCTCGGGCATCGTCACGTTCAAGTCCGCCGACGACGTGCGCACCGCGGTGGCCCTCGCCCCGCTCGATCGGCTCATGGTCGAGACCGACAGCCCGTTCCTCACTCCGGTCCCGCACCGCGGCCGCCCCAACCTCCCCGGCTACCTGCCGCTGGTGGGTGCCGGCATCGCCGCGGTCAAGGGCCTCGGCCTCGACGAGGTGGCCGCGGCCACGTGGGAGACCGCCTCGAGCTTCTACGCCCTCGACGCGGGATGACCCTGACGCGGTCCCTCGGGGCCGGGGCCACCCTTCGCCCTTCTTGGTACGGATCTGGCCCGTTTCGGCCGGTTCTCGTACCAAGAACGGTGAGGGCTCCGTCGATGGGGGCCGTTCCGCGGTTCTTGGTACCGATGTGGCCCGCTTCGGGCCGATCTCGTACCAAGAACGGTGGGCGCCCGCGAGTGTGGCTGCGGACCCTGTCCGGCTGCGGTCCTTCGAGGAGGGGAGGGGCCCGATGACGCTCACCCGGACCCAGGCCGCGGCGCTGCTCTTGGACCACGGCCTGGCGCCCCGCCGAGCTCTGGGCCAGAACTTCGTCGTCGACCCCAACACGGTGTGGCGCATCGCCCGGCTGGCCGACGTGGGTGCCGGCGACCGGGTGGTCGAGATCGGCGCCGGCCTGGGCTCGCTCACGTTGGCCCTGGCCGCCACCGGCGCCGCGGTCACCGCGGTGGAGGTCGACCGCCACCTCGTGCCCATGCTCCGCGATGTCGTGGCCGACACCGACGTGCGCGTGATCGAGGGCGACGCCCTGACCCTCGACTGGGACGAGGTCCTCGCCGGCCCGACCGCGGCGGCCACCGGCGCGTCGGCGGCGCCAGAGCCAGGGGTGGTGCCGGATCGCACCGACGACCGCTGGGTGCTGGTCGCCAACCTGCCCTACAACGTGGCCACCCCGCTGGTGCTCGACCTGCTCGACGGGGTGCCCGCCATCGCCCGCATGCTCGTGATGGTGCAGCGCGAAGCCGGCGAGCGCCTCGCCGCCGATGTCGGCGACCCGGCCTACGGCATCCCGTCGGTGAAGGTCCGCTACTGGGCGACCGCTCGCCTCGTCGGCAAGGTGTCGCCCGAGGTCTTCCTGCCCCGGCCCCGGGTGGAGTCGGCCCTCGTCGCCATCACTCGCCGCGACGAGCCTGCCACCGACGCGGATCCCGACCGCCTCTTCGCCCTCGTGCGCGCCGGGTTCGGCCAGCGCCGCAAGATGCTGCGCCGCTCGCTCTCAGGTCTCGTGCCGCCCGAGGCCTTCACCGCCGCCGAAGTCCGGCCCGAGGCCCGCGCCGAGGAGCTCGGCGTCGAGGACTGGGGCCGCCTGGCCGCGGCGTCGCCCGACGCGTGAGCGGCCGGCGCTACGGCAGCACGACCGTCGCCTCGACCTCGATCTTGTAGATGGATCGGCGAGGGCGGCCACCACGACGAGGGTGACCGCGGTGAGCGGTGCCTCCGGACCGAGGACGGCGGCCGACGCCTCGAACAGGGCGCCGAGCGCCTCGGGGCCGTAGTCGAGGATGTAGAAGGTCATCTTGGCCACGTCGTCCTGGGTGGCGCCGGCGGCCTCGTAGGCCACCAGAAGGTTGCGCACGGCCTGCTCGGCCGGGGACCGGTGGTCGTCGCCGACGACGGCGCCGTCGCGCCCGACCGACCTGTCCGGCCACGTGGACGATGCGCGTGCCCTCGGCCACGGTGACCTGGCTGTAGCCGATCGCCGGCGGCAGTCCCTCCGGATCGAGACATCGTCGAGGCTACGGCAGGTCGTCTCCCGGCGCGAGCAACAAGGTCTCACCGGCGACGGGCCGCAGGCCGGCGGCCAGCAGGGCCCGGACGGAGGCCACGTTGCCGGGCGCGGTCTGGGCCCACAGCACCTCGCCGGCCGGGACGAGGTGGCGCCCGGCCCGCGCCAGGGCGACCCCCAGGCCCCGGCCTCGCGCCGCGGGCTCCACCTCGTAGGCCAGCTCCCACCGGTCCGCCACGCCCCGGGCCACCGACACCATGCCGCCGGCGCGGTCACCGTCGTCGGGTGTGGTCCAGGCCCGGACGTCGGCCCGCCGCAGGCGGCTCTCCCGCACCCGAGGGTGCTCGGCTTCGAGCGGGACCAGCGGAACCGGGGCCGGGCCGGCGACGGACGGCGCGGCGAACAGGATGTCGGCGGTGCCCAGACCGCGCCCGGCGCGCTCGGACAGCCACAGCACCGATCGCGGGTGGCACCACGCGAGGTAGTCGCCGTCGGGGAACCGGGCGCGCAGCTCGGCCTCGCCCACGTCGGTCGTGATCACCAGGCGACCGTTGAGGGTCAGCACCACGTCGTCGCCGCCCGCGCCCAGGGAAGGCAGCACGTCGACCGTGCCGTCGGAGGCCGGCGGCCGCCCCGCCGCGACGTCGCGCAAGAGCCGCGCCAACGGGTGGTCGTGCTCCTTCTCCCCGACCTTCACCACCGGATCATGACCCGTGCCGCCGGCCGGTGGGCGGCCGATGTCGCTTCCGGTCGCCGGCGGCGCGCTGGCGTTCGCTACCGTGCCGACGATGCGGCCGGCGGAGACCCTCAGCCTGGCCCAGGCGCGGCGCATGGCCCTGGGCGCCCAGGGCTTCGGAGACGAGCGGCTGGGGGCCCACGGTCGCCGGGTCGACCGGCGTCACGTGCACCGGGTGCTCGACCGGGTCGACCTGGTGCAGATCGACTCGGTCAACGTGGTGGTGCGCTCCCAGGAGATGCCGCTCTTCGCCCGACTCGGCCCGCACCCCCGCGACCTGTGGCCCCGGCTGGCGGCGGGCGCCGAGGTCTTCGAGTACTGGTGCCACGAGGCATCGCTGCTGCCGGTCGGCCACTGGCCGCTCATCCAGTGGCGCATGGAGCAGGCCCACGACGACATGTGGGGCGGCATGCGCTCGATCGCCCGAACCCGACCGGGCTACGTGGAGGCGGTCTACGACGAGGTGCGCGACCGGGGTCCGTTGACCGCCGGGCAGCTCTCCGAGCCCGGCCTCAGGCGCGAGGGGATGTGGGGCCGCACTGACGGCAAGAACGCGCTCGAGTACCTCTTCTGGATCGGGCGGCTGACCGCCCGGCGCAACCCGACGACCTTTGCCCGGCGCTACGACACCGTCGAGCGGGCCATCCCCGCCGCCGTACGAGCCATGGCGGTGCCGTCACGGGGTGACGCCCAACGCGCCCTGCTGGAGCGGGCGGCGCGGGCCCACGGCATCGCCACCGACCGCTGCCTGGCTGACTACCACCGCCTGAACCTCCCGGCCTCCCGTCCCCTCATCGCCGAGCTGGTCGAGGAGGGTCGCCTCGTGCCGGTTGTGGTCACGGGCTGGGACCGTCCGACCTACCGCCACGTCGACGCAGTGCTGCCCCGATGGGTCCGGGCGCGGGCGCTTCTCTCACCGTTCGATTCGGTGGTGTGGGAGCGGCGCCGCACCGAGGAACTCTTCGGCTTCCGCTACCGCATCGAGATCTACGTCCGGCGTGAGGAGCGCGTGCACGGCTACTACGTCATGCCGTTCCTCCTCGGCGATCGCCTCGTGGCGCGCGTCGACCTGAAGGCCGATCGCACCGACGCTGCGCTGCGGGTCAAGGCGGCGTTCGGGGAGCCGGGCACCGATGAAGGCGAGGTGGCCGCCGCCCTGGCCGCTGAGCTCCACCTCATGGCCGGGTGGCTCGGCCTCGATCGCCTCACCGTCGACCCTCTTGGCGACCTGGCCCCGGCCCTCGGCGCAGTGGTCTGACGAGAGCGGCAGCCCGAGCGCGTCGGGTGGTCTCGACCGGTGGTGTGGGGCCGACCCGTGCGGCCGCGGCCGCACGGTCGTGCCTGCTTCAGCAGTGCTCGGCCATCCAGCGCACGAGGCGGGCGATCGGACCCTCGGCCGGGCGGGGGGGGGGGAGTGTGCCTGGCGGCCCGGTGTGTCATGTCGACCGCAGTCGGCCCCAGGGCCGCGTGCGCCCCCGTCGCCTCAGCAGTGCTCGGCCAGCCAGCGGAGGATGCGGTTCGTCAGGCGCTGGTTGCGCCGCGCCGTCTCCTCGCTCGGCGCCGGGTCGTCGGGAGAGGCCTGGAGGGCAAGGTCCCGGGCGGTGCGGAGGTCGCGGCGGAGCTGACCGGCGGCCTGGTCTGCCGCCTGGTCGAAGATGCCGGCGAGTCGCACGAAGTCGTCGGGGTCCTCCGGGTCGATGTCTTCGAGGACCGGGGCTCCTGCCTCGAACGCACGGCACACGCCCTCGGCGTCCGGCCCCGCAGGAGGTCGCGGCAACGAGCAGAGGTCCCCGTCGCCTGACGTCGCGTCCGTCAGGCCCGATCCCTCGCCCGTCCGTTCGGCATGCTCGGACGCCTCGCGCACGGCGCGTCGACACGTGGCCCCGCGGTGATCCCCGCCGTCGCCGCATCCTACGGCCGCGGTGCCGGCGACCAGGCTGAGGGCGAGTGAGCAGGCGACGCGGCGCAGCAGCATGCGTCAGTGGTGTCCAGCGACCTGGCCGGACAAACATGAAAAGCATTGGAACGGCTCGAAAGAGGATCAGGTGTCGAAGAGGCCGACCCCCGTGGATCGAGCGTCGAGGATGGCCCGCAGGGCGGTCGGTCGAGCTTCTGCATGGCGGTGAGGGGCAGCTCGCTGACGACGGCGACGGCCTCGGGCAGCTTGTGGCGGGCCAGGTCCGCCGCCGCGAAGGCACGCAGCTCGGCCCGTGACGGCGGGTCGCCCGGGTTCGCCGCCACCACCATCGCCACGCCGACCTCGCCCATCACCGGATCGGGGCGGGGGACGACGGCCACCTGGGCCACCCTCGGGTGACGGCCGAGCACGGCCTCGACCTCCTGGGGGTGCACGTTGTAGCCACCGCGGATGAACATCTCCGAGCGGCGGCCGGTGAGCACCAGGCACCCGGCGGAGGCGGCGCCGACCGTCTCAGCCAGCATCGAAGGCCCCTGTCCTGTCGCGGCGGGGCGTCACCGCCGGCGCCTGGGCGCGACAGAAGGGTTCCGCTCCATCGGGATGTCGGTTCTGTCGCGACGTGGCGTCACCGCTGGCGCCTGAGCGCGACAGAAGGGGCCTCACCGCTCGCGAGGGATGATGCGCTCGCCCTCGAACACCTTCTGGCCCTCGGCCAGAGCCTCCTCGCTCATGCCCAGGGCCAGGAAGGTGCCGCCCAGGTCGAGGGCCTGCTGGCGGCTGAGCTCGCGCCCCGCCCACAGGCTGCGCAGCGTGGCCTGGATGGCCGCCGGCGGCGCCGAGGCGATGGCCGCCGCGGCCCAGCCCGCAGCATCCTCGAGGGCGGCGGCGTCGGCGACGACCTCCGACACCAGCCCGATCTCACGGGCCCGCGCTGCGGTCATGCGCTCGTGGTTGCCCAGCAGCGTCATCCGGAGGATCTCACCGAGGGGCATGTCCCGGTGCAGCATCAGCAGCGGCTCGTACACCGCCGGCATGCCGTAGGTGACGTGGGGGTCGAAGAACCGCGACGCCTCGGTGGCGATGATGAAGTCGACCTCGCCCAGCAGGTAGAACGCGCCGCCGCAGGCGATGCCGTCGACCGCGGCGATGACCGGCTTCCACAGCTCGTTGCTCTTGGGCCCGAGGAGCTTGCCCGGATCGTCGTAGGTGTAGGGCGAGAACGTGTACTCCGCACCACCCTCGGAGGGGACGAAGTCCCGGTCGATGCCGGTGCAGAACGCCTTGGCGCCCTCGGCGCCGAGCACGACGGCGCGCACCGAGTCGTCGGTGCGCAGGTGCCGCCAGAGCGCCGAGAGCTCGTCGCACATCACCTGGTCGAAGGCGTTGTAGCGATCGGGTCGGGCGAGGGTGACCCACCCGACACCGCCGTCCTGGCGCCAGGTGATGGTGCTGAGATCGTCCACGGCGCCGACGTTAGGGGGCGACGGGGTCGACGCCGGGACGACGCGCGGGGTTCAGGACCGCGCCCCGACCGGGGTGCGCTCGCGATCGAGGTCGAGCGCCAGCATGCGGATCGCGTTGCCCCGCATGATCTTGTAGACGTCCTCGTCGGCCACGCCGAGCATCAGCTCGGTCGCGACCTCCTTGGTGTTCGGCCACGTGGAGTCGGTGTGGGGGTAGTCGGTCTCGAAGGTGATGTTGTCGACCCCCACCTTGTCGAGCGAGTCGATCCCGTGCTGGTCGCGGAAGAAGCAGCCGAACATGTTGCGGTAGTAGTACGAGCTGGGCGGCTCGGGGATGAGGTCCTTGACGCCGCCCCACGCCCGGTGCTCGCTCCACACGTCGTCGACCCGCTCGAGGATGTAGGGGATCCAGCCGATCTGACCCTCGGAGTAGGCCAGCTTCAGGCTCGGGTACGTCACCAGGTTGCCGCTGAAGAGCCAGTCGCTCATCGAGGCCATGGCGTTGTTGAACGACAGGGAGGCGGCGACCGCGGTGGGCGCGTCGGGTGAGGTCGCCGGCATGCGCGACGACGACCCGATGTGCATGTTGATGGTGGTCTCGGTCTCCTCGCAGGCGGCGAAGAACGGGTTCCAGAAGCCGCTGTGGATCGACGGCAGCCCGAGGTGAGCGGGGACCTCGCTGAAGCACACGGCGTGGACGCCGCGCTCAGCGTTGCGGCGCACCTCGGCCGCGGCCAGCTCGGCGTCCCAGAGCGGGATGATGATCAGCGGGATGAGGGCGCCGTCGGAGTCGCCGCACCACTCCTCGACCATCCAGTCGTTGTAGGCCTTCACGCACGCCAGGCCCAGGTCGCGGTCATTGGCCTCGGTGAAGGTCTGGCCGCAGAAGCGGGGGAGCGTCGGGAAGCAGAGCGACGCCTCGACGTGGTTCATCTCCTGGTCGGCGACCCGGGCCTTGGGGTCGTAGCACCCGGGCCGCATCTCGTCGTAGGTCATGGGCGTCATGGTCATCTCGTCGCGGCTGTAGCCGACGGCGGCGACGTGGCGCTTGTGGATGTAGACGAGGTCGCCGAACACCCAGCAGTCGGCGGGGCGGCCGTCGTCGGTGAACTCCTGGGAGTAGGTGCCGCCGCCGACGTGCGCCATGTCGCCGACCCTCCGCCGCTCGACGCGTGGACCCTCGGCCCGGAAGCGCTCGGGCAACCACGTCTGCCAGACGTGGGCGGGCTCGACGACGTGATCGTCGACGCTGATGATCTTCGGCAGCTCGCCCATGCGCGGCGCTCCTCTCGGTCCCTGAGGACCGAAATCTGACGGACCGTCAGATCGTACACGCCGGTTCGGGCGGTCCGCCTCGGGCAACACGTCCGGCGTCGGGCCCGGCCTTGGCGGGAGGTGCGGGGACATGCCGTGACGGCCGTGCACTTCGGTATCACCCTCGGCCAGCTCAACCCGGCGTTCTTCGAGGAGGTACCACCGAGGCCGACCGGCTCAGGTTCGAGTCGGTCTGGCTGCCTGAGCACCTCGTGTTCTCGTTGCGGGTCGAGGGTCAGCTGGTGCCCGGCGAGGAGCACCCGCCGGTGCCACCCACGGTGCCCATCTTCGATGCCTGCGCCTACCTCTCGTATCTGGCGGCGCGCACCGAGCGCACCCCTTGGCGCCGCAGCCGTGACGCCGTCGACGGCCCCGAGCGCCTCGCACACTTCCTTTGGGGCTGACCCGCCGAGCCCCCCGACGTTGCGTCGCTGCGTCGCGGTCGACGAGACGCCGCGACGCAGCTCCGGGGTCGGGGCATCGGGTCGGGGCATCGGCGGGTGCCTGACAGGGCGTCAGATAGCCTCCGCCTCGATGCCCCTCGACCTGGCCGACCTGGTGCACCCCGATCGCTGCGCGGTGGTCACCTCGGAGATCCAGTCCGGGGTCGTGGGCGAGGGTTCGGCCCTGCCCGAGCTGGCCGCGGCCGCGGGTCCCATGGTCACCGCCGTCGCCCGGCTGTGCGCCGCGGCCCGTGCCGCGGGGGCACCGGTCGTCCACTGCACCGCCGCCCGCCGGGCCGACGGTCAGGGCTCGAACACCAACGCCCGCCTCTTCGCCGGTGTCCGCAAGAGCCCGGTGGCCCTGCTGCCGGGGTCACCCGAGGCGTCGGTCGTGCCTGCCCTCGGCCCGGAGCCGACGGATCTGGTGCTGGCCCGGCTCCACGGTCTCTCCCCCATGGCGGGCACCGACCTCGACCCGGTGCTGCGCAACCTGGGGATGACCACGGTGATCGTCACCGGCGTGTCGGTGAACGTGGCCGTGACGAACCTGGTGATGGACGCGGTGAACCTCGGCTACCAGGTGGTGGTGCCCCGCGACGGCGTCATCGGCATACCCGCCGCCTACGGCGAGGCGGTCATCGACGGCACCCTCGCCCTGCTGGCCACCGTCACCACCGTCGACGAGGTGGTGACAGCGTGGACCTGAACCCCGAGGACCCGGTGGGCGACGAGCTCGAGCTGCGGGCCGACGAGCGGTGGGGCACCACCGCCCAGCTGGCCCTCGACGCCGCCGTCCGCTTCGGCGCCGCCGAGGCGATCGTGGACGGCGACGTCCGCCTGTCGTTCGCGGCGCTGGCCGAGCAGGTGGGCGGGGCCACCGCCGCGTTCGTGGCCGCCGGGCTCGAACCTGGCGACCGCGTGGCGATCTGGGCGCCCAACTGCTGGGAGTGGGTGGTAGCGCTGCTCGGCATCCACTCCGCGGGCGGGGTCGTGGTGCCCCTCAACACCCGCTACAAGGGGGGCGAGGCGGCGTGGATCCTGTCTCGCAGTCGGGCCCGCTTCCTCGTCACCGTCGACGGCTTCTTGGGCAACGACTACGTCGGGATGCTCGCCGGCCACGACCTCCCACACCTGGAGCGCACCATCGTCGTCCGCGACCCGGCACCGCAGGGCACCACGGTGTGGTCGGACTTCGTGGCCGAGGGCGGCGCCGCCGATGAAGCCCACGTGACCCGCCGGCGCGACGCCGTCGGCCCCGACGACCTCTCCGACATCATCTTCACCTCGGGCACCACCGGGAAGCCCAAGGGAGTCGAGACCACCCACGCCCAGAGCCTGCGGGCCTTCGACATCTGGGCCGACGTGGTGGGCTTGTGCGAGGGCGACCGCTACCTCATCGTCAACCCCTTCTTCCACACCTTCGGCTACAAGGCCGGCATCCTCGCCTGCCTGATCACGGGGGCCACGATGGTGCCGCTGCCGGTCTTCGACGTCGAGGCGGTGATCGCCACCATCGACGCCGAGGCCATCTCGGTGGTCCCTGGCCCACCCGCGCTGTACCAGACGATCCTCAACCACCCCGCTCGGGCGGGCATGGACACCTCGCACCTGCGCCTCGCCGTCACCGGTGCGGCGCCGGTGCCGGTGAGTCTGGTCGAGCGGATGCGCACCGACCTCGGCTTCGACACGGTGCTCACCGCCTACGGCCTCACCGAGACCACCGGCGTGGTGTCGATGTGCCGACCCGACGACGACGCTCTGACCATCTCGACCAGCTCGGGTCGGGCCATTCCCGGCGTCGAGGTGCGCATCGTCGACGACCACGGTGGCGAGGTGCCCCGAGGCCAGCCCGGCGAGATCGTCGTGCGCGGCTTCAACGTGATGCGGGGCTACTTCGAGGACCGGGAGAGGACCGCCGAGGCCATCGACGCCGAAGGTTGGCTCCACACCGGCGACGTGGGCGTGATGGACCACCGTGGCTACATCGACATCACCGACCGCACCAAGGACATGTTCATCTGCGGCGGGTTCAACGCCTACCCGGCCGAGATCGAGTCGACGCTCTCCGAGCACCCTGCGGTGGCCCAGGCGGCCGTGGTGGGAGTGCCCGACGAGCGCATGGGCGAGGTCGGCTTCGCCTGGCTGGTGCCCGCCGCCGGCGTTCCGCCCCCGAGCGAGGCCGACGTCGTGGCCTGGACCCGCGAGCGGATGGCGAGCTTCAAGGCACCCCGCCACGTGCGCTGGACCGATGCCCTGCCGCTCAACCCGAGCGGGAAGATCCAGAAGTTCGTGCTGCGCGACGACGCCGCGGCCGCTCTTGCACCCCCGACCGACCCCCAGCCCGGAGCTCCCTCGTGACCCCATCCCTGCTCGCCCTCCTCGCCGACGTGGACGTCGACGCGATCGGCTCCTATGACGCCATCAGCGTGGGGTTGTTGATCCTGCGGGTCGTCACCGGCCTGAGCGTGGCCGCCCACGGCTGGAACAAGTTCTTCGGCGGCGGGAAGATCCCCGGCACCGCCAACTGGTTCGAGGGCATGGGCATGCGGCCCAACGGCAAGGTCCACGCCATCCTCGCGGCGTCGACCGAGCTCGGCGGCGGCGTGCTCTTCGCCGTCGGGCTGCTCACCCCGCTGGCCGCCGCGGGCATCGTCGGCCTCATGGTGGTCGCGGGGTGGACCACACACCGCGACAAGGGCTTCTTCATCGTCAAGGGCGGCTGGGAGTACAACCTGATCCTGGCCACCGTCGCCGTCGGCGTGGCCACCATCGGCCCCGGGCGGTACTCCCTCGACTGGGTCGCGGGCATCGAGCCCGCGTTCGACCCCAACCTCGGCCTCGCGGTCTCGGCGGGGCTCGGCATCGTCGCCGGGGTCGGGCTCCTGGCGGCTTGCTACCGGCCGCCGGCCCCCGAGCCGGACGACGGTGGGACGTGACCGGCCCACCGTCGGAGATCGACCCGTCGGAGGACGGAGATCCAGAGCCGACGCCCGAGGACCTACGGGCCGCCGACGGCCGCCGCCCCGGTCGCCGGGGCCTGGCCACCCGCCAGCGCCTGCTCGAGTGCACCGCCACCATGCTCGGCACCGGCGCGTACCGCGAGCTGAAGGTGGTCGACATCGCCCGCGACGCGGGCACCAGCCCGGCGACCTTCTACCAGTACTTCGCCGATGTCGAGAGCGCGGTCGTGGTGCTGGCCGAGGAGATGGCGGCCCAGGGCAAGCGCTTCGGCGACCACGTCCGGGCCAGCCCGTGGCGGGGCAAGCGGGGCTACGCCGCGGCCGAGGCGCTGGTGGACGAGATCATCGGCTTCTGGGAGGAGCACCGTGTCGTGTTGCGCGTGGTCGACCTGGCCACCGACGAGGGCGACGCGCGCTTCGCCAACGTCCGCACCCGGCTCCTCAACGACCTCAACAACGCTCTCGCCCACGTCATCGGGGAGATGCACGCCAGCGGTCGCGTGCCCGACGACGTCGACCCGCAGGCCACCGCCGGGGTGCTGGTGTCCATGCTGGTGCACGTCTCGGCCCACCGCTACGGCTTTGAGTTCTGGGGCGTGCGCACCGCGGACCTGCGCACCGCCATGGCCCGCATCGTGTACTGGTCGGTCTCCGGCCAGAAGCCCCCGATCCAAGGTTGATCCGAGCGGGGTGGGGGGGCCGGCGTCCCTGTTCTGGCCACCCTGCTGTGCCGCTGAGGCACAGCAGCGCCTGCAGAACGCCACAGTGGGGGCCAAAAGTGAAACGCGTTCTAGTCCTGACGTAGGCTCCGGCCGTGGCCGCCGTCCTCGCCCCCGACCGGCTCGTCGTCGGGATGCAGCTCCCGGTGCAGGCTCAGAGCACCGTGTTCGTCGAGCCCTGGGAGGCCTCCGCCGGTGCGCCCGAGCTGGCCGCCATCGCCCGCGCTGCGGACGAGGCCGGCCTCGGGTACCTGGCGGTGTGCGACCACGCCGCGGTGCCCGTCGAGCAGGTGCCGGCGATGAGCGCGGAGTGGTGGGACACCGTCGCCACCCTGGCGTGGCTGGCGGGCATCACCGAGCGGGTCCGTCTCGTGTCCCACGTCGCGGTGCCCGCCTACCGCCACCCCCTGGTCGTGGCCAAGGCGTGGGCGACGCTCGACGTCGTCTCCGGTGGGCGGGCCGTGCTCGGCGTGGGCGCCGGCCACGTCGAGGGCGAGCTCGTCGTCCTGGGCGTCGACTTCGCGGCGCGCGGCGCCCTGCTCGACGAGGCCATCGACGCCCTGCGGGCCTGCTTCGCCGCCGAGGTGCCCACCCACGACGGCGAGGAGTGGAGCTTCTCGGGCCTCGCCCAGCGGCCTCGTCCAGTCCAGCCCGGCGGCCCGCCGATCTGGGTCGGGGGGTCATCGATCCCTGCCATCCGTCGAGCCGCCCAGCGGGGCGACGGGTGGCTGCCCCAAGGTCCCCTGTCGCCCGAGGTCGTCGACCGCCTGCGCGCCGAGATGGTGGCCGCCGGGCGCGGGGGCGAGGCCTTCGACCTGGGCGCCCTGGCCGGCCCGATCTACGTCGGCGAGCCCGACTGGGACGTCGGGCGGGCCATCACCGGCCCCCCCGAGAAGGTCGCCCACGTCCTTTCGCGGCTCGCCGGTTTCGGGGCGGTGCAGGTGCAGGTCCGGCCCCGCTCCCGCTCGGCGGCCGAGATGGTCGACCAGCTCGGCCGCCTCGGCACCGAGGTCCTGCCCCTGCTGGCCGAGGTGCGTCCCCGGCCCCTCTTCGACGGAGGTCCGTGATGCTCTTCGCCGGCAAGGTCGCCATCGTCTCGGGCTCCGGCCCCGGCCTGGGTCGGGAGGTGGCCCTCGGCCTGGCCCGGGAGGGAGCCGACGTCGTCGTCGCCGCCCGCCGGGCCGACGGGGTGGCCAAGGTCGCGGCCAAGGTCGAGGCCCTGGGCCGCCGGGCGTTGCCGGTGACCTGCGATGTCACCGACCCCGACGCCTGCAACGCGCTCGCCGACCAGGCCGTCGCCGAGCTGGGCGGCGTCGACATCCTGGTGGCCAACGCGTATCACGACGGCGACTTCAGCACCGTGCTCGACGCCGATCTCGAGGCGTGGCGCACCACCATCGACGTCAACCTCTTCGGCGCCGTGCACATGACCCGGGCCGTCGCACCGCACATGGTGGCGCGGGGCGGGGGGCGCATCGTGATGGTCAACACCATGTCGACCGAGCGCATCGCGCCCGGGTTCGGCATCTACTCGGCGTCCAAGGCGGCCCTGAAGTCCATCACCAAGACCCTTGCCCGCGAGCTGGGGGCCGACGGCATCAGGGTGAACGGCGTCCACCCCGGCTACATCTGGGGCCCGTCGGTGGAGTGGTACTTCCGCCACCAGGCCACCGAGAGGGGCATCACCCCCGAGGAGGTCTACGCCGAGGTCGCGGCCCAGACGTCGCTCGGCTACCTGCCCGACGCGGCGGAGATCGCCGGGGTGGTGCTGCTGCTCGCCTCGGACCTGGCCCGCTGCGTCACCGGCCAGGCCCTGGGCGCCAACGCCGGCCAGTGGTTCCACTGAGACACCGGCCCGAGGGGTAAGGAGGGTCGATGGACGCTGCTGTCGACATCCGCCCGACCTACAACCCGCTCGGCTTCGCCGCCGCCGCGGCGCCGATCCGGGCCCACGTGGCCGGCCAGGGGCCCTTCCGCCTGGAGTGGAACCAGGTGCTGCGGGTGCCGGTGCCCCCGGGAGAGGTGATGGTGGTCATCTGGTCGGCCTGGCTGACCAAGAAGTTCATGGGCACCAGCCACGCCCTGCTCCAGATCGAGGGCGGCCAGCAGGTGGGCCTGGAGTGGAAGATGCCCCAGACCGTCTTCGGCAAGGGCAAGCTCACCGCGGCCCCGCTGGGGCCGGCGGTGCGCCTGGCCGGCCTCGACGCGACCGACGTCCCGCCCGACCCCGGGCCCCGCCAGCTCTCCGCACCCCACCCGGTGGAGCCGCTGGTCGAGATGGCCGCGACCGCGCCCACGGGTGGCGCGTGGCACCCCGATCCGACCGGTCGCCACCCGTACCGCTGGTGGGACGGCTCCCGGTGGACCGAGTCCGCCTCCGACGGCACCAACACCTTCTCCGACCCCGTCCCCGGCCTCTGAGGTCCTGTCGTGATCGTCCTGCACGCCCTGCTCGTCCGCCGGTCGGACCTGACCCACGAGGAGTTCCTCGACTACTGGCACGGGTCCCACGGTCCGCTCATCCGCGACAACCCGAACCTCGCCCGCCACGTCGTTGCCTACGCCCAGCACCCGCTCACGCCGTCGGCGGGGGGGCTCGGCCTAGACGGCTACGACGGCGTCACCGTGCAGGTCTTCGCGGACTGGGCCGCGTTCAAGGCCTTCGTCACCGAACCCGACGCCCGGCTGATGGATGCCGACATGGAGAGCTTCCTCGACGTGTCGGGCCTGCGGGTCGCCGTCACCGAGGGAACCGTGTCGGTCATCGGGGAGGCCACCGCCGGGGTGGTGGCGACGTGATCCCTGACCTCTCGGGACGGGTCGTGCTCGTCACCGGCGGTGGGTCGGGCATCGGCGCCGAGGTCTGCCGCCGCTTCGCCGCCGGCGGGGCGAAGGTCGCGGTGCTGGATCGCGACGCGGCGACCGCGGCGGCGGTGGCGGCCGAGGTCAACGGTCTGGCCATCACCGCGGACGTGGCCGAGCCCGAGGCCGTGGACGCCGCCGTGGCCACCACCCGTGACGAGCTGGGCGGCCTCACCGACCTGGTGGCCAACGCCGGGCTGGGACGGGCCAAGGGGTTGTGGGACTACACCGACAAGGAGTTCGCGCTCATCGTGGGCGTCAACCTCACCGGGACGTTCAACTGCATGCGGGCCGCCATCCCGGTCATGCTGGCCGGGGGCGGGGGCAGCGTGGTCAACGTGGCCTCGCTCACCGGTGTACGCCCGACGATGGGGGAGGGCCCGTACTCGGCGGCCAAGGCCGGGGTCATCGCCCTCACCGCTTCGGGCGCCCTCGAGGCGGCGCCCACGGTGCGGGTCAACTGCGTGGCGCCCGGCATGATCCGCACGCCGCTGACCCAGATGGTGACCGACACGCCCGAGTGGCTGGCCGGGGCCGAGGCGGGCACCCCGCTGGGCCGGGTCGGCGAGGCCCACGAGGTGGCTGACGTCGTGGTCTTCCTCGCGTCGGACGCCGCGTCCTACATCACCGGCCAGACGATCGTGGTCGACGGTGGCAGCATCCTGCCCAGCCTCCAGTCCGACGCGCTCCTGCGCGCCATCGCCGGAGGCGCTCCCGGCTGAGCGCGGCGACGAGTCGCCGACGTTGGACCATGTCCGCGACCGACGCATGTCCGCCACCACGGTGGACCCCGGTCCAAAACTCGCAGCGAGGTGACCGACGGGTCGTGCCAACGATGGACCCATGGCCGCCGTCACGGTGGACTTCGGTCCAAAGCTCGCGACGCGGGCCGGTGCGACCGGCTGCGGGCCGCCGTATCGTCACCGCGCATGGTCGAGGCCGCGAGCGGGGAGCTGCGGAGCGACTCGGCGGCCGGACGGTGGGTGATCCTGACCACGGTGCTCGGCGCTGGGATGGCGTTCCTCGACGGCACCGTGGTCAACATCGCCCTGCCCCGCATCGGGCAGGACCTCGACGCCTCCTTCGCCGGGCTGAGCTGGATCGCCAACGGCTACCTGCTCACCCTGGCCTCGTTGATCCTCGTCGGCGGAGCGGTGGGCGACCGCGTGGGTCGGCGCCGGACCTACCTGGCCGGCGCCGTCGGCTTCGCCCTCGCCTCCCTCCTGTGCGCGCTGGCCCCGTCGGTGGAGGGGCTCGTCGCCGCACGCCTGCTCCAGGGTGTCGGCGGCGCCTTCCTCGTGCCCGGCAGCCTGGCGTTGATCCAGACCAGCTTCCACCCCGACGACCGGGCCAAGGCCATCGGCGCGTGGGCGGGTCTCGCCGGCGTCACCACCGCCATCGGCCCGTTCCTGGGTGGGTGGCTGGTCGAGGTGGCGTCGTGGCGCTGGGTGTTCCTGCTCAACCTGCCTCTGGCCGTCGTCGTGGTCGTGGTCGGCCTCCGGCACCTGCCCGAGTCGCGTGACCCCACCGTCGTGGGCCGACCCGACCTCGCCGGTGCCGCCCTGGGGGTGCTGGGCCTCGCCGGGGCCACCTACGGCCTGATCGAGGAGAACGTCCCGATCGGCGTGCTGGGACTGGCGGTGCTGGTGGCCTTCGTGGTGGCCGAGGGACGCAACGCCCACCCGATGATGCCGCTGTCGGTGTTCCGGTCGCGCCAGTTCAGCGGGGCCAACGGCGTCACCTTCGCGGTGTACGGCGCGCTGGGCGCGGTCCTCTTCCTGCTGAGCCTGGTGCTCCAGGTGGCTCTCGGCTACTCGCCGCTGGCGGCGGGATCGGCCACCGTGCCGCTCACCCTCGTCATGCTCGCCCTCTCGTCGCGCAGCGGTGCGCTGGCCCGGCGGATCGGCCCCCGCATCCCGATGACGGTCGGGCCGTCGGTGATCACGGTGGGCCTGCTGCTGATGCTGCGCATCGAGGTCGGGGGCAGCTACGTCACCCAGGTGCTGCCGGCCCTGCTGGTGTTCTCAGCGGGGTTGGTGACCACCGTGGCCCCCCTCACGGCCACGGTCCTCGCGGCGACGGACGAGCGCCACGCCGGCGTGGCGTCGGGCATCAACAACGCCGTGTCGCGCACCGCCGGCCTCCTTGCGGTGGCGGCCCTGCCGCTGGTCGCGGGATTCGACGCCAGCGGCTCCGTGGGCCCCGCCGCGTTGCTCGACGGCTTCCACCGGGCCGTGTTGGTGGGCGCGGGTTTGACCGCGGTGGGGGCCGCCGTTGCGGCGCTGACCATCCGCGCCGACGTGCTCGTCATCGACGGCGACGGCGACGGCGACCAGGGGGTCGCCGTGCCGTCCGGGGCCGGGGAGGGCGAAGCTGCGCCCGAGCCGTGCTTCCACTGCGCGGTGTCGGGCACGCCGCCACCGGTCGAGCGTCCATCAGCCACGATGGCCGACTAGAACGGGTTCTCGTCAGACCGACCGAACGAGGGCACGAGGAGAGGCACGTGGCGCAGGACGTGGGCAGCGGCAAGAGCCGACGGGGGCTCCCGGTGGAGCTGGGTGGCGCCCTGGTCACCCTGGTCGAGCCGCACGCCGGCCACGAGGTGGCCTACAACCGCTGGTACGAGCGCGACCACTTCTACGCCGGGTGCATGCTCGGCGCGTGGACCATCTCCGGCGCCCGCTTCGTCGCCACCCGGGGCTTGAAGGACCTCCGCGCGGCCGACTCCACCGTGGCCCCCGATCCTCTCGACGGCTCGTACCTCTCGCTCTACTGGATCGCGGCGGGGAAGTTCGGCGAGTGGATGGACTGGGGCACCCGGCAGGTCAAGTGGCTCATCGACGAGGATCGGATGTTCCCGCACCGCGAGCACACCCACACGGTGATGTACCGCTTCCACTCCGAGATCCCGGGGCGCGATGACGCAGTGCCCGTCGAGCTGGCGCTCGACCACCGGTCGCCGTCGCTGGTGATGACCGTCGTCGATCGGGCCGGGGGAGTCGACTCCGCGGCCGTGGCCGAGTGGTGGGGCGACCGGCACCTCGGCGCCGAGGTCACCGCCGTGCTCGAGCCGGTGCCGATGCCCGGCGACGCCCCGAGCGACGTGCCCGTCGAGCGCACCGGCGACCGCACCCTGCTGCTGGCCTTCGTCGACCACGACGTGGCCGAGACGTGGGCCGACCGCTGGGCGGACCTCCCCGCCGGGCTGGCCGAGGCCGGTCTCGGCTCGGTCGCGTTCCTCTCCCCGTTCACGGGCACCATCCCCGGCACCGACACCTACGCCGACCAGCTCCGCTGAACACGTGCCGCTTCACCTTTGAGCGGTTGACGTCGCTGGGAGCGGTCAACCGCTCAAGGTTCGCCGCCCGGTCGACTCAGGCGGATGCGGTACGCGCAGGTGGGGTCGCCGGCGAGGACGTGTGCGGAGCGCTCGACGGTGACATCGTCGCCCAGGACCCGGCGGAACAGCTCGAGCTCGCCCCAGCACAGCCCGGCGCAGGAGCGGGCGGCGGCGCCGATGGGGCAGTGGCGCTCGACGAGGAGCAGGTCGCCGTCGTCGTCGAGCACGTCGGCCTCGTAGCCCTCGGCCGACCGCCGCCGGGCCAGCGCCTCGACCTGGGCGCGGAGCCCCCCGCCGGTCGGCATCTCGGCGCGGTAGGAGCTCTCCTGGGCTGCGACGCGCGCCGCCACCACCCGGTCCAGGGCCTCCGCGCCCAGCTCGGAGCCGATGGCGTCGAGCAGGGCCACCGACAGCTCGGCGTGGGAGTCGGGGAACAGCGGCCCGGCGGCGGGCGTCAGGTGCCACCCGAGCGGCGGGCGTCCGGGCCCGGTTGCCGCCCGTACCCGGCTCTCGACCAGGCCCGCCTCAGCGAGGGCGTCGAGGTGCTGGCGGACGGCGTTGCCGGTGACCCCCAGCGCCTCGGCCAGCACCGGCGCAGTCGAGCCCGGGCGCCGCTTGAGCAGGTCGAGCACGGCGCGCCGGGTGCCGCCCAGTGGGAGCGCCACCGGGGTAGCGGCGGGAACGACGGTCCCCGGGCGGGCGGTGGCGGGCACGGGCATCACCTTCACGGTACCGGCACCGCCGACGGGCCCAGCCGACCGGCAACGTTGCCCCCGAACCGGTGATCGGCCGGCATGTCCTGACGTGCTCGGTGGTCCAACGGGGTCGTCCCCCAGCAGGCCGCTCACGCCACCTAGACGAGAGGGCGGAGACGGCCACGTAGGTGGCCACCGGTTCGGCCGCCCGGGACGGCCCGACCGAGGACCTGACGGACCGTCAGGTACGGGGGTAGCCTCCCGACCATGGCTTTCTCGGACGACGACTTCCCGAAGATCATCTCGGTCGACGACCACGTGATCGAGCCGGCCCACGTCTGGCAGGACCGGCTGCCGGCCAAGTACCGCGACGTCGGTCCCCGCGTGGTGCAGGAGCGCGGCACCATGGCTTTCGTCGGCGGGGTGTTCAGCTATGAGCCCGACCCCGACGGCCAGCTCGGCGACTGGTGGGTCTACGAGGACAAGAAGATCCCCCAGACCCGCCTGTCGGCCGCCGCCGGCTTCGACCGCGACGAGGTCAAGGTCATCGGCATCACCTACGACGAGATGCGCGACGGCTGCTACGACCCCGCGGCCCGCCTGGCCGACATGGACATGAACTGGACCGAGGCGCAGATGAGCTTCCCGTCGTTCCCCCGGTTCTGCGGCCAGACCTTCAAGGAGGCCCAGGACATGGAGCTGGCCGACCTCTGCGTCAAGGCCTACAACGACTGGATGGTCGAGGAGTGGTGCGGCGAGTCCGACGGTCGCCTCATCCCGCTGACCATCATCCAGCTGTGGGACGCCGAGCTGGCGGCGGCCGAGATCCGCCGCAACGCCGCCCGCGGGGTGCGAGCCGTCTGCTTCAGCGAGATCCCCCCGTACCTCGACCTGCCCAGCATCCACACCGACCACTGGGAGCCGTTCTTCCGGGCCTGCGCGGAGACCGGCACGGTGATCAACATGCACATCGGATCCTCGTCACGGATGCCCTCGACATCGACCGATGCCCCCGCCGCGGTGGGCTCGACGCTCACCTTCGGCAACGCCATGAGCTCGATGACCGACTGGCTGTTCTCGGGGTGGCTGGCCCGTCTTCCCGACCTCAAGATCGCCTACAGCGAGGGCCAGATCGGCTGGATCCCCTACATCCTCGAGCGGGCCGACAAGGTCTGGGAGGACAACCGGGGCTGGGGCGGAGTGTCCGACCTCGTCGCCGAGCCGCCGAGCACCTACTACTACCGCCAGGTCTACGGATGCTTCTTCGATGACGAGTACGGCCTCGACAACATCGAGAAGTGCGGGGTGGGCAACATCTGCTTCGAGACCGACTACCCGCACTCGGACTCGACCTGGCCCCATTCCCGCGACACGGCCCAGAAGCTGATGGGCCACCTGCCCGACGACCTCCTCCGGCGCCTCGTGCGGGGCAACGCCATCGAGATGCTGGGCCTCGACCTCGCGCCCTGAGCTGGGCGCGCCGCCCCGAGGAGCTTCGTATGGAGGTGTGCCACCGGGGACGACATCCTTACGACGTTCGACCGTCGCGCCGGCGATGAGCATAAACGAGAACGCGTTACAGTCCGTCCACGCCCTGCGGGACGACGGAACGACGTGGAGTTCGGCATCTTCAACGGGATGTACGTGCCGGCCTCGATGCGCGGCGGTGACCGAGCGCATCCACCTGGGCTCGGGGATCTTCAACATCACCCCGCCGGTGAACCACCCGTTCCGCACCGCCGAGAAGGTGGCGATCCAGCACGCCGAGCCGGTGGGTGGCTTCGTCAACGACAACGTGATGGTGACCTCGTCGATGCTCTGCCTGGAGGACGGGGCGCGGGCCCGGGAGCTCATGCTCGGAGCTCGTGGCCACTACCACCAGGGCCTGCTGTACCGGTACCTCGACACCTTCCCGAGTCCGGCGGGGACGCCGGAGTGGCCCGAGCTGGGCCCGCCGTTGACCGCGGCCGAGGTGGAGATGGCCGTCCAGGTGGGGGAGTGGGCCATCGGCGACCCTGACGAGGTCAGCCGGGTGGTGCAGCGCTGGGAGGACGTCGGGGCCGACCAGCTCACCTTCGGCATGCTCTCCCAGGAGCTGCCGATCGAGGAGGTGGTCGCGGCCACCGAGCTGTTCGGTCGCGAGGTCATCCCCCGCTTCGACACGGAGCCCGACCACCGCACCGTCCGGCTGCGGCGCGAGCAGGCGACCGTCGCCCGCTGACGCAACGCCGCGCGCCCGGTGCGACGGCTGATCGTCGACCTCACCTATAACGGTGTCATCGCTTCGGAGGAGCGACACTGGACACCCGGAGGCCGGGGATCGCCCGGCCTCCCTGGCGCGCAGTAGAACGCGTTACAGTTCGGCGCCGTGACCCTTGCGACCGACCACGACTACCGGCTGCTCATCGGGGGCGAGTGGGTCAGCGCCACCGGCGGCTACGAGGTGGTGAACCCGGCCACCGAGGAGCTGGTCGGCATCGCTCCCAACGCCTCGGTCTCGGAGGCCCAGGACGCGTGCGCCGCGGCCCGCGCCGCCCAGAAGGCATGGGCGGCGGTGCCCATGGAGGAGCGCTGCGCCCTGCTGGCCAAGGTGGCCGACATCATCGACGCCCGTCGCGACGAGCTGGTGGCGCTCACCCAGGCCGAGACCGGCGCCACCATGCGGGTGGCGAAGTCCATGCAGGTGCCCCAGGCCGCGGCCCGGTTCCGCTACTACGCCCAGCCAACGGAGGTCCTCGTGCCGCTGCCGCCGGCGATCATGCCGGCGACGCCCCTGGCGCCGGGCGGCATCGTGGGCGCCGTCGAGCACCGGGCTCCTGTCGGCGTGGTCGCCTGCCTGGCCGCCTACAACTTCCCGATCACCAACATGGCCGGGAAGATGGCCCCTGCCCTGGCCATGGGCAACACCGTGGTGGTCAAGCCACCGGTGCAGGACCCGCTGGGCACGATCCGGCTCTGCGAGGCCTTCGAGGAGGCCGGCTTCCCGCCCGGGGTCGTGAACGTGGTGGTCGGTGACACCGTTGCCACCGCCGAGGCCATCACCACCTCGCCCGACGTGGACATGATCTCCTTCACCGGCTCCACCGCGGTGGGCTGTCGTATCGCCGAGGTGGCCGGCGGGCAGATGAAGCGCCTGCTCCTCGAGCTGGGCGGCAAGGGCGCCGCCATCGTGTTCGACGACGCCGATGTGGAGATGGTGCTGGCCCAGGTGTCGAGCACCTGGACGTTCCACTCCGGTCAGATCTGCACCTCGCCGACCCGTCTGGTGGTCCAGCGCGACCTCTACGACGAGGTCGTCGGGAAGCTGGCCGCCATGGCCGGCCACCTGAAGGTCGGCGACCCGCTCGAGCGCGACACCGTGCTGGGTCCGGTCATCACCGCCGCCCACCGCGACCGGGTCGAGGGTCACGTCGCCTCGGCCCTCGCCGAGGGCGCCACTGCGGCCGCCGGCGGCGACCGACCCGAGCGGGACAGGGGCTTCTACGTGGCCCCGACCCTCCTGGTCGACGCCACCAACCAGATGGCGGCCGCACGCGAGGAGATCTTCGGGCCCGTCATCGTGGCGCTGCCGTTCGACGACCCCGACGAGGCCGTGGCCACCGCCAACGACAGCCCCTACGGCCTGTACTCCTATGTCTTCTCCGGCGACACCGGGCGGGCCATGGCCGTGGCCCAGCGCCTCGAGTCCGGCAACGTGGGCATCAACACCCTGCAGCGCAACCACGAGGCCGCGTTCGGGGGCTTCAAGTACTCCGGCGTGGGACGCGACGGCGGTCAGTGGGGCCTCCACGCCTACAGCGAGATGCAAAGCATCATGTGGGCGGGATGAGTTTCGTCGTCACTCGCTCGCTGCGCTCGCTCCGTTCCGACGAGTTTGGTCGTGTCGCCTCCGGCGACTCTGCTTCGGCTTCGCCGACCGGCAAGCCGGATCGGCTGCGCCCTTCCTGGGGGAGACCCCCAGACCCCCAGCGGCTGCGCCGGCCCCCACCCGTTCGAGATCGTTTCACCGGTGCTGACAAACGGGTCGTCGAAGAGAGGACGCTGACATGAAGGGGATTGTCTGGACGGGGGAGCTGGAGGTGCGGGATGACGTGGAGGTGCGCGACGTGCGGGCGGACGAGGTGCGGGTACGGGTGCACAACGCGGGGCTGTGCCACAGCGACGTGTCGGTGGTGAACGGCACCATCCCGTTCCCGACGCCCGTCGTGCTCGGCCACGAGGGCGCCGGCGTGGTCGAGGCGGTGGGCGACGCGGTGAACAAGGTGGCCGTCGGCGACCACGTGGTGGTCACCACCATGGGCTTCTGCGGGCGGTGCTCGGCCTGCGCTCGTGGGCTGCCGTCGCACTGCCGCGAGGGGTACGGCAAGCTGCGGGCCCCGTTCACCGTCGGCGGTAACAAGGCCTTCCAGTTCGCCAACGCCGGTGTCTTCGCCGAAGCCACGGTGGTCAAGGAGAACCAGGCGGTGGTGATCGACCCCGACGTACCGCTGGCCTCGGCCTGCCTCATCGGCTGCGCGGTGGTCACCGGTGTGGGCGCCGTGCTGAACCGGGCCCGGCCCACCCACGGTCAGTCCGCCGCGGTCATCGGCGTCGGCGGGATCGGCCTGAACGTGCTCCAGGGCCTCCGCCTGGCGAACGCTCTGCCCATCATCGCCGTCGACGCCAACCCGGCCAAGGAAGCGGCAGCTCGCGCCTTCGGCGCCACCCACTTCGTCACCGCCGGCCCCGAGGTCGACACCGTCGCCGCCATCACGGAGATCGCGCCCGGCGGCGTCGACCACGCCTTCGAGTGCGTTGGTCACCCGGCCCTCATCCGCACCGCCATCGACAGCCTCGACTGGGGCGGTCAGTGCATCTTGCTGGGCGTGCCCAAGCTGGGCACCGAGGCCAGCTTCGTGGTGCAGGGCCTCTACAACGACAAGTCGATCATGGGCTGCCGTTACGGTTCTGTGCGCCCCCACCACGACATCCCCATGTTCGTCGAGCTCTACCAGGCGGGGCGGCTGATGCTCGACGAGCTGGTGTCGTCCACCTTCCCCATCGAGGGGGTCGACGACGCGCTCGAGGCCATGCACGCGGGCAGGGTCAACCGGGCCGTCCTCGACCTGATCTGATCGGGCGTCGATGATCCCTCCCGGTGCCGCCGGACGCGACGTGGCGTCGCCGACGCTCCCGTCCCACGTCGAGGAGGTCCGGGCCCGGGTCTCCAACTGGGGTCGGTGGGGCGACGACGACCAGCGGGGCTGCGCCAACCTGCTCGACGCGGCGGCCGCCCGACGGGGCTCGGTGTCGGTCCGCACCGGGGAGCGGTTCTCCCTCGCCCTGGACCTCGGTCCCGACGGTCCCCAGGTGGGCCAGCCCGCACACCGCACCAACCCCACCCTCGAGATGCTCATCGTCAACCAGCGGGACCGCCACGCCCCCGGGGTGTGGGTGTCGAGCGACGACGCCGTGCACATGTCGACCTGTGCCGGCACCCACATCGACACCCTCGCCCACGTCGCCTACGACGGGTTGCTCTGGAACGGCTTCCCGGCCTCGTCGATCTCGACCGAGACCGGCGCGACCGTGTGCGGGGCCGAGACGCTCAGCCCGATCGTGACGCGGGGCATCGTCGTCGACCTGCCCCGGCTGCGAGGGGTCGCCGGCCTCGACGAGATCGACCCGGGCTACGCCGTCGGTGGCGCGGACCTCGACGAGGCCCTCGACGCCGCCGGGCTCACTCCCGAGCCCGGCGACGTGCTGCTGGTGCGCACCGGCGACATCCGCCACCTCCACGCCGGCGACCGGACCCGCTACGCCCTCGGCGACGGGTACCGCTTCCCCGGCCCGTCGCTGGGGTCGGTGGAGTGGATCCACGGCCACGACATCGCCGGGGTCTTCACCGACACCTACGCCTACGAGGCCTTCCCGCCGCCGTCGCCGGACTGGAGCGACACGCTCTGCGTGCACATGCTCCACATCCGCGACATGGGCCTGCTCCAGGGCCAGAGCTGGGACCTCGAGGCGCTGTCGGCCGCCTGCGCGGAGGCCGGTCGGTCCGATGTCCTCCTCGTCGCCGCCCCCGAGCCCATCGTCGGCGCCACCAGCGCCCCCGTCGCCCCTGTGGCCGTCCTGTAAGCCGTGTCTCACGCGTGATACGGTCACGCCGTGACCGACGTCTCCATCCGCGACCTGCGCAACAAGGGCGGCGAGATCGTGGATCGCGCCGCCGCGGGGGAGGAGATCACCATCACCCGAGATGGCCTCCCGGTGGCCGAGCTCCGGCCGATCCGTCGCCCTGCGCTGACCGCCCAGGAGCTCACGCGACGGTGGCGTCACCTCCCTCCACTCGACCACGATGCGCTGAGGAGGGACATCGACGCGGTGATCGATCCGTCCCTGTGGTGACCGAGGGCCAAGCCGCTCCGGTCGGTCTGCTCGACACGAGCGTCGTGATCTTCCTCGAACGGATCGACCCGGCGCTGCTCCCCTTCGAGCCCGTGATCTCGGCGGTCACCCTTGCCGAGCTCTCTGTCGGTCCCCTGGTCGCGCGCACCGACGAGGAGCGAACGACCCGTCAGAGCCGCCTCCAGCAGACCGAGACCGACTTCGACCCCGTGCCGTTCGACGCCGTCGCAGCCCGAGCCTTCGGAGCCGTCTCGTCCTCCCTTCGCAGCAGCGGGCGCAACGTCTCAGCACGGACCTACGACGCGATGATCGCGGCGACGGCTCTCGCCCACCGCCTCCCTCTCTACACCTGCAACCCCGATGACGTCCGCGACATCAACGGCCTGGAGGTGGTGGCCGTCCCCGTACCGGGTCCATGAACGCCGGCGTCGGCTCCGGCTCCGGCCAAGTGGGGCCCCACCGAGGCCCGCCACGATCGAACTGGTAGCCGATCTGGGGGTGGGAACACCCGATTCGCCGCCCAGTCCGAAGGGGGAGGGGCGCGCCGGCGGTGGACGAAACCGCCGGGAGGGCGGATCGGGCTCGGGCCCGCCCGCACCGTACCCAGCCCTCGATCATCGCCCGGTCGGGCGCCCGTCGGCCTGCGCCACGCGCCGTGAAGCGATCAGCACCACGCCGCCGAGGGCGAAGGTCAACAGGCCAGCGACCACCGGGACCGTGAGGTCCGGGCCGGTGCGGGCCAAGGTCGTGGGAGCACCGGGACCCTCAGGCGTGCCGGGAGCACCGGGACCCTCAGGCGTGCCGGGACCCTCAGGCGTGCCGGGTGCATCGGGCGTGCCGGGTGCATCGGGCGTGCCGGGGGTGGTGCTGGTGGGTGCGGGGGTGGTGCTGGTCGTGCTGGTGGGTCCCGGGGTGGTGCTGGTGGGTCCCGGGGTGGTGCTGGTCGGGCCCGGCTCGATCGTCGTCGTCGTCGGCGGCGGTGCGGCGGCGCACGTCGGCGTGGTGACGTCGTTGGTGTCGAGCGTGACCGCCGCCGTGCGGGCCAGGAGCCGTCCCACCACCGACGCGCCCGTGGTCGCCGTGATGGATTCCTGGGCCAGGACGCTGCCGACGAAGTCGGAGTTCGTCCCGAGCTTCGCCGAGCTGCCGACCTTCCAGACGACGTTGCACCCGGTGCCCTCGCCGATGAGGGCGACGGCGCTGTCCGGGGCGGTGGTGAGCGTGCTGTCGACCTGGAAGATGAACACCGCGTTCGGGTCGCCCTGGGCGTCGAGGGTGAGCGTGCCGGTGATCTGGGCGGCGCCGATGCGGTACACACCGGGCAGCAGCGTCGTCCCGCCGAGCTCGGACGCCACGGGGGTGAAGGGGGTCCGGCCGGCGGCGTCGTTGAATGCTTTGGTCAGGTCGTCCTTGGCCTGGCGCGCCTCTGCGTCGGCGAGGTGGGTCTCTCCGTTCACCAGGCCGGGCGGGAAGCCCGGGGCCGTGCTGCCGGGGTGCACCCCGAGGTCACCGTTGATGACCGACGGGCCGGTGTTGGTGACCGTGGAGCCGGCGAGGATCGCAAAGCTGGTGGCCGTACCGAACCCGACGGGCGCTTCGGCCGCTCCGGCTCCGCTCCCGGCGCCGACGGCGACCGCCATCCCGACGGCGACGGCGACCACGGCGAGCAAACGGGGGAGGCGGGCTCGACGAGCGGAGCGGGGGACCGAACTCGCTCTCCATCGGGGGCTGCGGCCCCGGGTTGGATCCTGGTCAGGGGTCGGGCGCAGTTGAGGGGCCGAGAGTTCGCGCGTCATCTTGTTACCATGGCGCTCCCATCGGCCCGCGACTTCAGCTCTTGAGGGTTTCGGGAAGATCGTCGAGGCCCGGGCGCAGGTGAGGCGACGGACGTTGGTCGCACCGGTTGGCGGAGCGTCGTCCTGGCCTGACGGGCCGTCAGGTGTGCGGGTACGGTCACGTTCCGGACGAACCCGCACACGGAGGATCGATGCTCGAGGGACGCAACCTGTGGGAGCTGGTCGAGGCGCGGGCGGCGGCCAGCCCCGACGCGGTGATGACGGTCGACGAGACGGGTCAGTCCGTCACCTTCGACGAGTACCGAGTGTCGGCCGAGAAGGTCGCCGCCGGGCTCCACTCCGAGGGCGTCGGCGCCGGCGACGTGGTGTCGTGGATCCTGCCCACCTGGCACGGATCGCTGGTGCTCATCGCCGCCCTGGCCCGCCTCGGCGTGGTGCAGAACCCCATCATCCCGATCTACCGCGACCGTGAGGTCGGCTTCGTCACCCGCCAGGCGGGAGCGACCCTGCTGGTGGTGCCGGGTGAGTGGCGCGGGTTCGACTACACCGCCATGGCCGAGCGCATCGCAGCCGACGCCCCCGACCCGCCCAAGATCCTCGTCGCCTCCCGATCTCTGCCCGACGGCGACCCCGACGACCTGCCGCCGGCCCCCGAGCCGCCCGCCACCCGGGCCGACGAGCCGGTCTCCTGGCTCTTCTACACGTCGGGCACGACCGCGGACCCCAAGGGCGCCCGCCACACCGATGCGGACCTGATCCTCACCGCCCGGGGGATGTGCGACCGCATGCTCTGCGTCGAGGGCGACCGGAACCTGATGGCCTTCCCCGTGACCCACATCGCCGGGCCCATCTGGCTGGCGTCCAGCCTCCTCTACGGCCTGGTCAACGTGATCACCGAGGGGTTCGACCCCACCGCCACGCCCGCGTTGGCCTCAAAGGAGGACGTCACCCTGGCCGGCTCGGCGACGTACTTCCACATGGCCTACCTGGCCGCCCAGCGCGCCGCCGGCTCCGAGCCACTCTTCGGGAGCCTGCGCCTCTGCCCCGGCGGCGGTGCGCCCAAGCCCCCGGCCCTCCACGCTGAGGTCAGAGATGAGCTCGGCGGGCTCGGGATCGTGTCGGGCTGGGGCCTCACCGAGGCGCCGATCCTCACCATGGGATCGGCCCTCGACACCGACGACAAGCTGGCCGCCACCGAGGGCCGGGCCATGCCCGGTGTGCTGCTGCGCGCCGTCAGCCTCGACGGGCTGGAGGTCGGCCCGGGCGAGGAGGGGGAGCTGCGGGCCCGGGCTCCCCAGATGATGCGGGGCTACCTCGATGCCGAGCTCGACGCTGATGCCTTCGACGCCGACGGGTGGTTCCGCACCGGCGACCTCGGGGTCATCGACGCCGACGGGTACGTGCGCATCACCGGACGGGTGAAGGACGTGATCATCCGCAAGGGCGAGAACGTCTCCGCGGCTGAGGTCGAGAACCTGCTCTACGAGCACCCCAAGGTGGCCGATGTGGCCGTCATCGGGCTGCCCGACGCGGATCGGGGCGAGATGGTGTGCGCAGTGGTGGCGGGGCCCGTCGGCTCCGATGCCCTCACCTTCGACGAGATGGTCGAGCACCTGCGGGCCCAGGGCCTGCGGACCCACGCCCTGCCCGAGCGGCTCGAGGTGGTCGACGCCATCCCTCGCAACCCCAGCGGCAAGATCCCCAAGCACGAGCTGCGCAAGGTCTACGGCGGCTAGAGCTCGGTCAGAGCGCCACCGGTCAGCACGCTCAGCGCCCGAAGGCGACCAGCAGGACGAGACCGGCCAGGATCACCGCCGAGGACATGAGGCGTCGCGCCCCGAGTCCTTCCTTCAGCACCAGCCAGCCGATGAGCGCTCCGATCACCACCGACGACTCGCGCAGCATGGTGACGTAGCCGACCGGAGCCTCCCGAACGGCGACGAGCACCATCGTGTAGGCCACCGTCGTGCCCAGGCCGCCGGCGACGTTCCGCCGCCACTGCGAGACCAGCAGCGCGGCCCGCCGCCGTCGGCGGGGCTGGGCCAGGTTGAGCGCGGTGATGGCGACGCCCGAGGTGGCCACCGAGCAGAGGGCGTAGGCGACGCCGTCGGTCGAGACCCGGGAGCCGGCCGAGTCGACGAGGGTGTAGCTCGCGATGCAGACCGCGGTGAGCAGGGCGAAGCCCAGGGCGGCACGCTCACCGGCCCGTCGCCTCGCCGTCGCAGGTGAGGACGCGGCGGTCGAAGCGGGCCGGGCGTCGGTCGTCCCGGTCCGGGGCTCGCCCACGTCGCCGAGGACCACGTCGGCGGCGGCGGGCACACCCCGTCCGCCCCGCAGCGAGATCAGCCCCGCCCCGGCGACGGCGATCGCCATCCACGCCGGTACCGGCAGGCGGTCGCCCAGGAACACGACGCTACCGACGGCGGCCAGCACGGCACCGCCGCCCCGCGCCAGGGGGTACGACAGCGAGAAGTCGCCGTGGGTGAACGCCGCCACCAGGCTCTCGATGTAGACGACGTGCACCAGGCCGGTCGCCGCGAGGTAGGGCGCCACCTCCCATCCCGGCGGTCCGACGATCGCCACCGCCGGGATGGCCAGCAGGGCGGCGGCGAGGAACTGCCCCCAGGCGGCCAGGGCACGGTCGCCGCTCGTCTTGATGAGCAGGTTCCACGAGGCGTGGATGACCGCCGAGCCGAGCGCGAGGAGGGTGGCGGCCAGCACGACCGCCGGACGCTACTGCGCCCCCGGTGGGTTTCGAGGCTCCCGCGGGTGACCCCTACGATCTGACGGATCATCAGGAACGCGCACCGGGCGCCACCAGGAGGTCACCCATGGGCATGCTCGACGGCAAGGTCGCCATCGTCACGGGAGCGGGTCGGGGGATCGGCCGGGGTCACGCCATGGAGCTGGCCCGGCACGGCGCGAGGGTCGTGGTGAACGACCTCGGCGGGTCGGTCGGCGGGGAGGGTGCCGGGCGCGACGCGGATGCCACCGTCGCGATCATTGAGGCGCGCGGCGGCGAGGCCGTTGCCAACTACGAGAACGTGGCCGACCACGAGGGGGCCGGGCGAATGGTCGCCCAAGCCGTCGACACCTATGGCCGCCTCGACATCTTGGTGACCAATGCCGGGATCGTGCGCGACGCGGCGATCTGGAACATGAGCGAGTCGGACTTCGACGCCGTCATCGGCGTGCACCTCAAGGGCATGTGGTCGCCGTGCCACCACGCGGCCCGGCACTGGCGCACCGTGAACAAGGAGACCGGCCGGCCCGTCGGCGGCCGGGTCATCACCACGACCTCGGGCGCCGGGCTGGTCGGCAACTTCGGCCAGACCAACTACGCCACGGCCAAGGCCGGCGTGGCCGGCTTCACCCAGACCCTCAGCCTCGAGCTGGGGAGGCTGGGCGTGACCGTCAACGCCGTCGGACCCGCGGCCGCGACCCGCATCACGGCCACCATGCCCGGTGCGCCGCCGGTCATCGAGCCCGACGACGTGGCCCCCGACGAGTGGAACCGCATGGACCCTGCCGTCTCGTCGCCGCTCGTCGCCTGGCTGGCGAGCGACGAGAGCGCGCACGTCACCGGGCAGGTCATCCGGGCCGTGGCCGAGGACATCATCCTCATGACGGGTTGGACCAACGGAGCCCAGATCTCCAACGGCGGCAAGCGGTGGGACGCGACCAAGCTCGGCACCCAGCTCGCCACCGACGTCTTCGGCACCCGCGCCCCCGGCCTGCGCTACTGAGGTTCGCGCGAGGCTCCGTCGATGATCATCGATGACCCCGGCGGGCTCGCTGCGGCCCGGCGCCGCCTGGCCCCCGAGAGCAAGGCTCCTCCGGTGGCGCTCACGTCGATCCCCGCGCGGCGCGGCGCCCGGGTGGTGGTCGTGGTCGGGCCGGGGCTGCTCGCGGCTCAGGCTCAGCGGGGGCTGCTCGCCCTGGCCGGGATCACCGGTGCCACCGTCGTCAACACCGTCGGGGCCAAGGGGCTGTTCCGGTGGGACGACCCGTTGCACGGGGGCACGATCGGCCTGCAGGTCGACGACGCCGCCCCGGCCGAGATCACCACCGCCGACCTGGTGGTGACCACCGGGTTCGACCCGGCTGAGAGCGTCACCCTCACCACGGCCCTCGCGGCGCGGGCGGCGGTCGAGCCCGACGCGGTCATCGACGTGCACCCCGCCCACCTGGCGGTGGCCGCCGGCGGCTGGCCTCCGGCGCAGGTCGCCGGCGGGCGGCCGCCGATCTACGACCGCATCGCCGGGGTGGTCGGACCGCTCTACACCGCCGGACCCGACGCGTCCGGGGCCGTCTTCCCACCGCGAGCAGCCGCCGCCCTGGCCAGCTCGTTGCCCGAGGTCGGGCTCGTGGTCGCCCCGCCGGGACCCACCGGGTTCTGGCTCGGACGCACGTTCCCCACCACCGAGCCCGGGTCGGTG
>NZ_DATLXO010000012.1:0-2234 GCF_035575815.1 Iamia sp. | reverse complement strand
GATGAGCTCGATCATGGTGCGGATGCTGGTGAGGGGCCGGCCCCGCCAGTTCATCGAGATGAAGCTGAACAGGCGGTGTTCGATCTTGTTCCACTTCGAGGTGCCCGGCGGGTAGTGCAACACGGTGATCGTCAGCCCGGTCTCTGCGGCGAGGCGGGCGAGGTGGAACTTCCAGGCCCGCACCCGGGACCCGTTGGATCCGCCGCCATCCGCGGTGATCGTCAGCGTCGTCGCGTCACCGAACCGCTGGGAGCCGGTGGTGGTCCACCAGCGGCGGATGGCCTCGACGGCGAACTCGGCGGTGTCAGCGACATCGCCCACGCTGACCCATCCCTCGTCGTTGCCGATGTCATAGACCCCATACGGGATGGCCTTGGCGTGCTCGCCCAAGGCCCGATCCGCGAAGTCATGGGTGTTGACCCGCTCGGGGTCCTTGCCCGGCCGCCAGTCCCGGCCTCCGTTGGCGTAGTTGCCGATCAGTTCCTTCTTCTTGGTGTCGACGCTGATCACCGGCTCACCGGCGGCCAGGCGCTCAGCGACGATCCCGTTGAGGTAGCGGAACTGGCCGTCGCGGTCGGGGTGGCTGGCCCCCTCGACCTGCTTGGACGGCGCCTGGAGCGAGTAGCCCATCTGGTGCAACAACCGCCGCACCAGCTCCGCGGAGACCTGGAACCCCTGGACGGTGAGCTGGCGGGCCAGCTCATAGGTCGACGTGAGCGTCCACCGCAACGGCGACATCGGATGACCCCGGGTCTCGGGCCACACCAGCTCATCGAGGGCCTCGGCCAGGCCGGGCTGCTTGTCGATGGCGGGCTTGTCGCCCGCCCCCGGCGCCCGCAACCGCTCCGACGGCTCAACCCCCACCTCGACCTCACCAACCGCCTTGGCAACGGTGTTGCGGCTCATCCCCGACGCCTCGGCCACCGCTGTCTTCCCACCCCGACCCAACCCCTGGGCCATCGCCCCCACAACCACCCGACGCTGCACCTCGTTCAGATGCGGCAACACCGTCTCGAAGAACCCCCGAAGCTCCTCAGCCGACACGTCCACACCGACAACCTACACCGCGTGATCAATCCTGTGGCGGACCCCTATCTGGTCCGCAATGGAGTGGAGTCCCTCCGGGGAGCGCACCTTCATCGATCACGCGGACGGTGGGCGTGCTACGACGCAGCCCGAGACTGGGATGTGGTCTGTGCGCCGGCCTGCGGCACGGCTGCCTCGGATTCTTCGGCGAGTTGGTGCAGGACGTCGAGCAGCTGCGCGGGTTCGGCGACCCGGGCGAAGAACTCGGCGTCGGCGGCCTCGACGAGAGTGACGGCCTGCTCGGCGAGGCGCCGTCCGTCCTCTGTCACGGTGAGGCGTTTGACGCGGGCGTCGGCGGGGTCGGCGGCGCGGGTGAGGAGCCCGCGACTCTCCAGTGTGCGGACGACCTGGCTGGTCATCATCACGTCGGCCTCGGCGTGGGCGGCGGCCTGTCGCTGGCTCGGCAGCTGACCAGTCGGGCCAGCTTGGTCCGACAGCCACCAGACGCTGGCCAGCAGCACGAACTGCACGTGGGTGAGCTCGAGTGGCCGGAGGGCGGTGGTGACGCTGCGCTGCCAACGCAGGGTGGTGCGCCACAGCAGGAAACCGGGACTGTCCTGCGGCCCGGATGCGTCAAAGGTGGCGCCGTCGGTCATGTGTGGGCGGGGTCGGCCGAGGCGGGTACGGCTTCGGCGAGCCGGGCCAGTGCCCGCATCGCAGTTGGCATGCCCGCGGCGATGCGCTTGCCGATGAGCCGGGCGAAGAGCGGTGACAGCGGCCCGGTGATCGTGACGCAATGAGTGAAGCGGCTGCCTGCCGCTGTGGGCTCGATCCGGTGGGCGAAGGTCAGGCGACTCAGCAGTAGCCGGCTGACGTCGGTGAAGCTGACCTCGGGTGTGACTTCGGTGAAGGTGAACGGCGTGGCCGGGCCCTTGACTGGCTTGAGGCTCCCGCGGGTGCCGACGACCACTGAGCCTTGCACTGTGACGCTCGCGGTCTGATGGTCCCACTCGGGCCAGGTCGTGGGCTCGGCGTATCGCGCCCACACCTGCGACGGCGAAGCGCTGGCTGTCTCGGTGTGCTCGAACGTCCACATGCTCTGTGTCCTCCTGTCCTCGACGACGCCGTGCCGTCAGTGCGCATACTATAAGCGCACATACGGATCTTCTCCGAGACGCAGTTCAGGGCACCTCGAGCCTTGGGGGTGG
>NZ_DATLXO010000011.1:0-84151 GCF_035575815.1 Iamia sp. | reverse complement strand
CGCGCCGGGCGCGAGCGGCGCGACGGGGGCCGCCCGGCCCGGGACGAGCCGCTCACCGGCGCCGAGGGGGCGCGGGAGGAGGCGCTGAGAGCCTGGCGACGCCGGCGCAGCCAGGCCGACAGCGTCCCCGCCTACGTCGTGTTCTCCGACGCCACCCTGCGCGCCATCGCCTCGCGGGCCCCGACCACAGCGCGCGAGCTGGCCGGCGTGCCCGGCATCGGCCCGGCCAAGCTCGAGCGCTACGGCGTCGACGTCCTCGCCCTCGTCGCCGCCGATCCCGGCGCCCCGGCGGAGCCCTAAGGTCCCGGGCCACCGGCCTCCGACCGGCCCGGCGGCGCGGCCCTGCGATACTGAACCGATGCACCCGTCCGCCCCGCCCCCGAGATCGCCCCGGTGAAGCTCCGCCGCCTCTTCGGGCGTGACGACGCCACCGGGGACGACGAGGACGGACTCGACGCCGCACCGCCCGAGGGTGGGGTCGACGACGAGCCCCCGGCCGCGGAGCCGGAGCGCGACGAGGAGGTCGGCCAGCCCGACGTGGTCGACGACATGGTGACCGAGCTGGCCGACACCGATGGGGCGGGCGACGCCGACGCCGTCGCGGGCGACGGGGCGGCCGCCGAGAAGGCCGCTGACGAGGACGGCGACGCCGTCGAGTCCGACGAACACGAGGTGCCGGTGGCCGAGGAGGCCGAGGACATCGCGGAAGGCGACGAGGACGGCGACGAGTCCGATGAGGAGCGTGAGCCCACCGGGCAGATCGAGTTCGAGCTGTCGGACTGGGGGTCGCGAGAGCGCAAGCTGCTCGACGAGGCCCTGACCGCGGTCCGGGTACGGCGGGCGTGGGAGGCCGGCACCCTCGTGGTGGCGGCGTCGGACGCCGAGGTCGTCGACGACCTGATCGACGACATCGAGGAGCGCCTCGCCCTCGATCTCTCACCCGACGTCGAGCCGGTGATCTACGACGTGGGCGACTGGCCCCTCGGGCTCGAGGACCGCTTCATCGAGGCCCTGATCGAGCAGCGGATCGCCCACGCGCGCGGCTACCGCGAGGTCACCGTCGCCCTCGACGACGAGGAACGGGTCGACGCACTGATCGAGGACGTCACCAAGGCGTGGGAGGACGAGCAGGTCACCGACGACGAGATCGGTGGCCCCGACGCTCAGGATGTCCTCTCCGAGCTGTTCGTGAGCGCCGACCGCCTGCTGCACGACGCCTCGGATCGCGCCGCCACCGTGCGCTTCGACGACGCGGCCGGGTCGGCCACCACGATGGCGGTGCCCTTCGGGTTCGCCGAGGACGACTGGCAGGCGATCACCGACCTCGTCGTCGCCCTGCGGGAGCTGCTCAGCGAGGCCGGCACCGGAGACGAGGAGATCGTGGAGGCGGCCACCGCGCTGCGCAGCCACCTGCGGCCCCTGGTCTGATCGTCGCCGCCCCGGCTCCGCTCATCGGGGCCGCGGCCGGCCCCGGTAGGTTGACCCGATGGTCCTGGCCGAGCTGGAGGTCTTCCAGTCCCGCCCCATCGCCCCCACCCGGCGGGTGGCGTTGGGGTCGTGCGTCCTCCCGGTCACCCCTGCGCCCGGCTTTGGCGGCATCCTGCTCGGCGCCGTGGCCGGAGCGTTCATCGCCCAGGTCGACGACGACCTGCACGCGGATCTCGACCGGCTGAGCCACCAGCTCGAGCTGGGCCAGAGCATCCCCCAGCCCCGCCTGCGCCACCGCTTCCAGACCGATCACATCGGCCTCACCCGGCGGGTGCACCGGCTGGTCGGCGACGGTGAGCGCATGCACCTGGACCTCGACACCTCCGACGGCACCTCGCCCGGTCCGCAGGTGCTGGCCGTGGTCTACGCCGCCGGCCGGCTACCGATCGAGAGCCGGGGCCCGGTGATGCGGGTCATCCGCCGCGGGCTGCGCTGGCGGGGTCGATCCCACGACGGCCTGATCGACGCCATCAGCGGCCGCGGGTCGGGTCTGGTCACGGCCCTGGGTCGCTACCGCGACCCCGAGGCCTGGGCCCTCGGCGTGCTCGGCCTGGCCGGCCCGTCGCCCGATCGCCAAGCGGTCCAGCGGCGCTTCCGAGACCTGCTCCGCGTGGCCCACCCTGACCACGGCGGCCGCCACTCGGGCGCCGCCGAGCGCATCGCGGAGCTGTCCGAGGCCCGGCGCATCCTGCTCGTGCCGTGACCTGCGCCGCCGAGGGGGAGCACCAATGACCGCCGCCGCCGTGTTGCTCACGCCCGGCGCCGGGAGCGGACGCGACCACCCCACCCTCGTGGCCGTCGAGGCCGCGGTCGCCCCGCGGCCCGTGGCCCGGGTCGACTTCCCCTACCGCCGCGCTGGGCGCAAGGCGCCGGACCGAGCGCCCAAGCTGATCGCGTGCATCGTGGATGAGGCTCGGTCCCTCGCCGAGCGCACCGGGGTCGATCCCGGTGGCATCGTCCTGGGGGGACGGTCGATGGGGGGTCGCATGTGTTCGATGGCTGTCGCCGAGGGGCTCCCGTCCGCCGGTCTGGTGCTGCTCAGCTACCCCCTGCACCCCCCGGGCAAGCCCGAGCGGCTGCGCACCGAGCACCTGCCGGCGCTGGCCCTGCCCTGCCTGTTCGTGGGCGGCACGCGCGACCCGTTCGGGACCCCTGAGGAGATGGAAGCCGCCAGCGCGCTGATCCCCGGCCCCGTCACCCACGTGTGGCTCGACGGCGCCCGCCACGACCCCAAGGGTCGAGACGACGAGATCGCCGCCGCGGTCGCGACCTGGTGCGCGACCCTCGCCTGAGGCCGAGAGGACCGGGACAGGGTGCGCCCGTTGGCCAACGGGCGGGGCTCCGACACGAGAAGAGGACCGGGCGCTCAGGGGGGGACGGGCGGAAGGCGCCGGAGGAGGTAGAGGTACGTCGGCTCCGGGTGGAGCCACGACGAGATCTCGACCCGGCGCAGCACCTCGTGGCCGTCCAACTCATCGCCGGCGACGACGAACTCGGCATCGATCGCCGGGGTGTAGAAGTCGAGCCACCAGGGCGCCACATCGTACGGGGCGAGCAGGACGGGGTCGTCGATCGACGCCCCCCGCCTCCCCAGCCCCCGGCCCGGCGAGGCTGCGGCGGGGACCGCTCCCGGCTCGCCGGCGCCCGCCTCCGCGGCTTCCTCGGCGTTTGTGGCCCCAGGTCCAGGGTCGTCCAGCCCGTAGGCGTGCGTGCCGTTCCACGCTGCGCCGGCGTCGAGCTGGGTGACGGCGATGCCGTCACCCCGGGCTTGCGCAGCCAGCTCCCACGTCGCCGTCTGACGGACCAGGTGGTCTCGCGTCGAGGCCACGGCCACCACCGCCAGGAGGGCCGCAACCGCCCAGGCGGCGGGCTGGACGACCCGCACGTCGCGCACCGCCCACAGGGCGAGGGCCACACCGAGCGGAAGGAGGGGCAGGAAGTAGCGGTCGAAGGAGAGCACGCTGTCTCGGAGCACGATCGACGGGCCGACCGCGCCGGCCGCCTGCCAGACGAGCACGCCGGCGACCAAGCCTGCGGGCGAGCCGCGCCGCTCCCACAGGCGGGGCGCCCGCTGGGCCAGCACCACCACCAGCACGATGGCGCTGAGGGCGCAGAGCACCAGGATGATCCGCACGCCGGTCTGGTTCACGAGGGGTTGGCGGCCCCCGCGCAGGTCAAGCGGCCCGGCGCCGTAGTCGCTCAGGAACTGCGGGGTCCAGGGGTACAGGTTCTGAAACGGTGAGAAGTGGACGGCGGTGGTGGCGAGCGCGCCAAACGCCAACGCGGCGGCGATCACGCCCGAGCGAGGCATGCGGCGCAGCAGGCCCGGCAGCCTCGGGACGGCGGCGACCGCGATCGGGAGGACGAAGAGGCCGAGGTAGGTCGCCTCGACGGCGAGGAGGCGGTGGGCGAGGGTGGCGATCCCACCGGGCACCGCTGCGGCGATCTCGTCCGCCACCGCGCCCGAGAACTCTGACGTCCCGCCCGCCGATGAGCGATACCACAGCGTGTGGCCCACCACGGCGACCAACGGCAGCAGCGCCACTCGCGCCACCAACGCCAGGCCAGGCCGGTCGAGCCGGAGCCGGCGGCTCACCAGCAGCCAGGTGAGGACCCCGAGCGGGACGAGCGCCCCGGCGTGGCGGACCAGGAACGCCATGGAGGCCGCCACCGAGCCGAGCGTGGTCCACCGCGCGTCGGGCTCGTCTCGTCGCAGGCCCCGGAGGTAGCACCACACCGACACGGTCACCAACCCGGTCAGGTACGAGTCGCTCATGAAGCTGAAGCTCGTCGCGTAGGCCAAGGGGTTGAACACGACCAGGGCGGTCCCGAGGGCGCTGCGCGTGCGATCGACGCCCAGCTCCCGGCACAGGCCGTACATCGCCCACCCGGCGAGGAGCGAGAAGGCCACCGTCGACGCCCGCAGCACGCCGAAGGACTCGCCGAAGATGGCCGTCCAGGCGGCCCCCCATCCGATCTGCACCACCAGCGTCGACACCGACTCGGGGAAGATCCGCAGCTCGCCCTGCTCCCGAAGGACCTCGACCGACCGGGCGTAGAGGAAGTCGTCGTTGATCGCCACCGGGGCGAGGGTGGGCACCACGAACGCCGACGCCCCGTACAGGACGAGGATGAAGGCGACGAGCCACCCGGCCCGCACAGCGCGTCCAGCCGACCGGACCCGTTCGCGAAGCCGAGGCGGCGTGGCGACCGTCGCGGACCTGCCGGCGGGCTCGGTCGACGGTGTCGGGGGAGTCTGCGAGACGACAACTCCTCCCGAGCGTTGGGGCACGTCGACCTGACCGCGAGGGCAGACGCTACTGGACCGGACCGTCAGGCCTGGACCGAGACGGGCACACCCAGGGGGAGGCCGACGTCCTCGACCATCGCCACGACCACGTCGTCGGGTATGCGGACACAGCCGCGGCTGACGTTGCGTCCGATCGAGGAGTCGTCCGCCGTGCCGTGGATGCCCATGCGCCCATCACCGCCGGCGAACTGCTCGAGGGTGGAGAAGCCCGACAGGCCGTAGGCGTAGGAGCCGTAGCCGGCGTTCGTCGGGTCGAGCAGGACCCAGGTGTAGAAGTCGCCGCCGACGGTGGGGGTGTCCTGGGTGCCCACGCCGATGGCGGTGTCGATGACGACCCGGTCGCCCTGCTGCACGAGCATCCGGAACTCCGAGAGCGACACCTGGATCTGGTAGTCGTGGGTCGCCACGTCGACGTCGGCCTCGTCGATCCAGCCCTGGCTGCCGTTGGGGCGTACCGGCAGCAGCACGTGGAGGCGACCCGCTGAGCGCTCGAGGACCAAGAACACCTGGGGCTGGCCGTAGTCGCCGGTCGCGTCCACCGCGTCGGTGGCCGCACCGGTGGCCGAGTCGTAGACGGTGACCTCCCCGACGCCCGAGCGGACGGTCGCGACCTCACTGGTGCGAGCCGGGAGCAGACCGAGCCCGGCGGGGGCAACCGGGTCGGAGGACGCGCGTGGCGTCGTGCCGGTGGTGGGGGTGGTCGTGGCGGTGGTGGGGCCGTTGGTCGAGGGGGCGTCGGTCGTGGGGCCGTTGGTCGTGGGGCCGTTGGTCGTGGGGCCGTTGGTCGTCGTGGGGGCGGTCGTCGAGGAGATGATCGGCCCGACGGTGGACGGTGTCGTGGCCGCGATGGTCGTGGTCGTCGTGGGTCGTGAGGCGGCCGGTCCGAGCTCCGGTTCGCTCCTCGTGCACGAGAGCGCGGTGGCCACGACGAGCACGACAGCGAGGAAGCCGCCGCCGGTGAGGGCGATGGTCCTGCGGGTGGGCTCGGGCCGGTTCACGGGGGCGGATGCTAGGTCAGGCCCGGGGCCGGCGACCCCGCGGGCGGTGGGTCCTCACCGGCGACGATCGGGCCCTCGCCGGGGACCGAGAGGTCGTCCTCGGGGTTGATGTCCTCCAGCTCGCGCCGGGCGGTCTCGGGGAAGACGGTCAGGGCCAGGACCGCGACCAGCAGAGCGAGCGGCAACAGCAGGAACATCCCGTCGGCCAGGCGACCGGTTTGGTCCTTGGCCACGCCCGCCACCACCAGCCCGATCGCGCTGCCCACCACCGAGAACACCTGGAGGATGCCCGCGGCCTTGGCCCGCGCCGCGGTCGGGAAAAGCTCGGGGCTGTAGGCCCCGAGGGCCGGCACTGCGAGGGCGCCGAGCATGGTGGCCCCCAGGTTGGCCATCCACAGCGGCCAGCCCGCCATGGTGAAGCCCCACGCCCCGAGCACGGCGCCGCCGGCGACGCCGATGGCCACGACGTGGCGGCGGCCTCGCGTGTCGGCCAGCCGCCCGCCGGCGACGAGGGCGATGCCGGCCGGGGTGCTGGTCAGGACGGCGAACAGCGAGATCCGGGCCGCGGAGAACCCCCGCTCGTCGCGCAGGAAGTCGTTGAGGAGCTGGCTGCTGGGTGCCCCGAAGGCCGACGAGCAGAACAGCGCAGCCCCGATCGACCAGAGGCGGGCGCCGTGGCCCTTGACGACCCGCGCGTCGCGGTGGGGGCGCACGAAGCGCTGGCTCTCGGGCAGCTGGCGCCGCACCCACGCCACCAACGGCAGGCCGAGCACCGGGATCAGGTAGAGGATCCGCCACCCCTGTTCGCCCACGTCGGCCAGAGGGAGGGCCCACAGCGCCACCCCGGCGCCCAGCGCCCCGGTCATGGTCATAACGCTGATGGCATACGCCCGGGCCCCGGCCGGCATCTCCTCGGCGGCGACGACCGCGAGGAGCAGCGTGACCGCAGTGGTGAAGCCTCGCGCCATGGTCTGGGTCACGCCCAGCACCTCGAGGGTCGGCGAGAAGGCGCCCAGCACCGTGGCCAGGCATGCGGCCGCCAGCGACAGCAGCAGGAGTCGACGCCGGCCGCGACGGTCGGCCAGGGCCACCAGGGCCAGGCTGCCGAGGGTCCCGACGCGCACGGCGGCCAAGGCTCCGCCCTGGGCGGTGGTGCCCCGGCCGAACTCATCGGCCGCGTAGGTGATGGTCTGGGTCATCACCGTGCCCAGGTAGCCGGCCACCAGGGCCAGGGTGAGCAGGAGTCCGAGGATGGTCCCCGATCGGACATCGAGGGTCGCGGGTGGGGCCCACACGGGGCTGCGGGCGATGTCCCGCCGGGTCGTGCGGCGCAGGGCGCGGGCGATGAGCGGGGACACGACCGCGCCCCACGGGCCGAGGGCCAGGCGGAAGCGCGTCGTCTCGGTGACCGCGACCTGGCCGTCGGCGCGGACCGCGGCCTCGACGTCGCGGCGGTAGCTGGCCATCGGCCCGCGCTCGAGCCCGAAGGTGGCCGTCCGGGCCGCGCCGGGATCGGGTCCCTCCTCGCGGCCGTGGGGGTCGGCGTCGGACGGGACGTCCGGGTGGGCGTCGCCCCAGTCCCGAGCGTCGGACCCGGTCCAGGCTCGTTCGACGAGGATGTCAGCGCGCGGGCGGAGGAGCCCCTCGGCGGTGTCGGGGTCGACCACGACCGTCTGGGAGACCCTCGCCACACCTCATGTTCGTCCATCGAGAGCCCGCCCTCGCGATCCGGCGCGGCGCCGCGTCGGCCTCTGGAGACGGGTGGCATGCTGGCCCGATGGAACGGATCCGCGTGCGCGGCAGTGGGCCCCTCGACGGGCGGGTGAAGATCTCCGGCGCCAAGAACTCGGTGCTGAAGCTCATGGCCGCGACGGTCCTGGCCGAGGGGCGCTTCACGATCCGCAACGTCCCCGACATCACCGACGTGCGGCTGATGGCCGACCTGCTCCGGGCCATGGGGTCCGAGGTCTCCTACGCGGATGCGGTGCTCACCGTTGACACCCCCGCCGACACCGTGCCCGAGGCGCCCTACGAGCTGGTCGAGGCCATGCGGGCGTCGATCGTGGTGCTGGGGCCGCTCATCGCCCGCCTGGGCCGGGCCCGGGTGTCCATGCCCGGCGGCGACGACTTCGGCCAACGTCCCATCGACTGGCACCTCGACGCCCTGCGACGCCTCGGCGCCGAGTTCCACACCGAGCACGGCTACATCGAGGGTCGGGCCGACCGCCTGCGCGGGGCGCGGATCGTGCTCGAGTTCCCGAGCGTCGGGGCCACCGAGAACGCGCTGATGGCGGCGGTGCTGGCCGAAGGCACGACCGTGATCGAGAACGCGGCCAAGGAGCCTGAGCTGGCCGACCTGGCCGCCTTCCTCAACCGCATGGGCGCCAGCGTCCTCGGCGCCGGCAGCAGCACCATCACCATCGACGGCGTTCCGACGCTGCACCCCGTCGACCACCAGGTGATCCCTGATCGGCTCGAGGCGGCGACGTACCTGACCGCGCTGGCCATCGCCGGGGGCGAGCTGGTGCTCGAGGACGCCCGCCCCGAGCACATGGACATGTTGATGCAGAAGCTGGGCGACATGGGGCTGCGGACCTCGGCGCACCCCGACGGTGTCTGGGCGTCGGCCCCCGAGCGGCTCCGGGCCGTCGACATCAACAGCCTCCCGTACCCCGGGGTCGCCACCGACTACATGCCGCTCATGGTCGCCGCCCTCTCGGTCGCTGATGGGGCCGGGATCGCCACCGAGAACATCTTCGGCGGGCGCTTCCGCTACGTCGACGAGCTCTCCCGCATGGGCGCGGACATCCGCGTCGAGTACCACTACGCCCTCATCCGGGGGGTGCCCCGCCTCTCGGGGGCGCCGGTGCGGGCCCATGACATCCGGGCGGGAGCGGCCATCGTGGTGGCCGCCCTGGGAGCCGACGGCGAGACGGTCGTGTCCGACGCCCACCACGTCGCCCGCGGCTACGACCGCTTCGTCGAGAAGCTCACCGCCATCGGCGCCGACCTCGACGCCGACTGAGAGGCCGCGCCAGTAGGCACCAAGTCGAAGTCATCCGATCCGGTCGAGCGCGGCCTCTCACCGACAGAACGGGTGGTCTTTCGGCGGCGAAGCCGCTGAAAGCGCTCAGAACGCCTCCCCGTGACGGACCAACGGTCAACGGTCGGCATCGCCTACTGGCGCGCGTTCTGAGCCGTCCTGTCGCGCCACGACGAGCACCACGCGGACCCCGAGCCACGCCGCGACTGTGAACGTGAGGCGTCAGGGGGGAGGGGGATCCACGGGGTGGCCGTCGGGCTCGGGGTCGCCCTCGCCGGTCTCGCCGTCGGTCCCGCCCTCGGTCTCGCGGCGCCGGCGGATCTCGGCGTTGGCCCGGCGGTTGGCGATCCAGAGCAGCCCGGCGAAGAGCGAGATCGGGGTGAGGATCAGCAAGATCTCGTCCCACCCGCCCTGGTGGGCCAGCAGCAGAGGAGCCGAGCTCATCGGTGCACCATGGGGTCTTGGGGCACGTCCAGTCGGGGGTGCACCGTTCGGTCGCGGGGGACGTCGAGTCGGGTTCGCGTCGGCGGGCACCAATGAGCACTGACGGCTCCGCGGGCTCCGCCGTCAGAGAGCCCGTGCTTCCTGGTTCGCTCGCGGTGCTCGCTCATGCGCCCAGCAGGAGCCAGAGCGCGACGGATCCCGATCCTGCCGTCCACGCCGCCAGGGTCCAGCCGGCGCGGGCCACCGCCGCGCCGACCCGCGAGGCCATCCGGTCCCAGCCGGCCACCAGCATGACGCCGAGGGCCAGGCCCAGCAGGACGATCTGGATCCACGAGCGGACGCCGGCGGAGAGCAGCTCCTCGTTCGTCCGCCAGCTGCTCGTGCCGAAGAGGTCCCACCCCTCGCTGAAGGGGTCGAGGCCCAGGACGACCAGGTCTTGCACGTATGTGAGCCAGGTGGCGAGCTGGTGGACGAAGACGCCGACCGCGGCCAGAGGCCCGAGGGCCGCGACCAGGTCGGCCGCCAGCGGCTCGTGCAGCTCTTCACCACCGGACGGGGCCGCGGTGACCTCGGCCAGGCGGGCGACGAGCACCCAGGCCCCGGCGACACCCACGGTGCACCAGACCAGCCCGAACGTCGACCACAGCGTGCTCCTCGCCCCGGTGCTGCCACCGGTGATGTCGGCCCACCACCGGGTGCCGGCGACGGCCTCCCACACGGCGGCGCCCAGGACGACGGCGAGCACGGCGAACGACCGGCGCCCACCGGCGCGACGGGCCAGCCCCCGCAGCGGTGAGCGGAGCCTGACCCGACCGCCGTCCCACGCCACGGGGGAGGCAGCAGCGATGGTGCCGCAGAGCACCGCCAGCGGCGAGTTGCGTCGGACCCACCCTCGGCCGCCGAGCACGGCACCGACGGCCATCACGACGGTGAGGGCGCTCACCCAGGCCGCCAGGTGGCGGGGCGCCAGCCCGTCGAGCCAGCACGTGAGCATCCAGGCGAAGGTGGCCAGCAGGGCGGCCGGCAACCACCAGTCGCCCGCCTCGTCATCGCTCGCGGCGGGCCCGACCGGTGGGGTGGGGCGGCCCCGGACCCGGTCGATCGCGGCGGCGAGGGCGTCATGGGGGTCGACGACGCGCCACCAGTCGCCCAGGATCCACGCCAGCAGCGGGACGGTCCACCAGACCACCGCCACCAGGAGAAGGGGCATCGGGTTCAGGCCCGAGAGGTCGGAGCCGAACCAGCCCACCGCCAGCACCAGCGCCAGCAGCGCCACCCCCAGCACCTGGCCGGCGAGGCGCACCGGGGTGGGGAGGCCGTCGCCCGGCCAGCGGCCGGCCTCGGCCCCATCCACCGAGAGGGTAGGGACCGCCGGGCCGCCCACCGGCGTCGCCGCGCCGCGCGCCCTGAGCCCCACGGCACCGATCACCGACCCCGCGGCGACCGCCGCGTAGAGCAGCCCGCCGGGCACGCCGTCGCCCGCCAACCCGGCGGAGCCGTGGGCGAGGAGGGCGGTCAGCACCGGGCCGATGGTACGGACGGTCGCGACCGGCCCAAAGTCGCGCCGCAGGTGTCGCGCGCCACGGCTGGAGGGGGGAACACCTGTCGACCAGGGGGCGTTTCCCGTATCAACGACGGTGGTGGGGCCCTGCGGCTCTCGTGAGAGACTGGTATCTCCCCCCGCACCGGACGATCCGACCACAGACAGCAGAGCGAGACGTGCTCGAGAAGCTTGAGACCACCATCGGTGCGATCCGCCCGGCCATCCAGGCCGACGGGGGCGACATCTTCCTGCGGGGCTTCGACGCGGAGAGCGGCGTGGTCTCCGTCGAGCTCACCGGGGCGTGCGTGAGCTGCCCGGCGTCCACCGTCACCCTGAAGGCCGGCGTCGAGCGCATCCTCAAGGATCGGGTCCCCGGCGTCACCTCCGTCGAAGCCGTGGGCCTGGCCTCGGAGAGCGCCGTCTCGCTCTGAGCCATCTGGGCCTCGTAACGCAGGCGAACCGATCGCGATCCCCGTCCCCCGGAACGACGGAACCCGCGACCAGAACCCACGGTTGGCCGAACCGGACGCGGTCCCCGTCCCTCGGGCGACGGGATCCGCGACCAGAACCCACGGTTGGCCCAACCGGACGCGATCCCCGTCCCTCGGGCGACGGGATCCGCGACCAGTTCGGGATCCGGCCGGCCCGGAACGGTCGGCCCGGTCGGTACCAGACGGTGGTTCGCTAGGTTCAGCGGCCATGGCCCCCATCCCGCCCCTCGTCTCCGTCGAGCGTCGCGACGACGGTGTCGCTGTCCTCCGCATCGAGAACGGCAAGGTCAACGCGTTGTCGACCGATGTGCTGCGTCAGCTCGAGGGGGCCGCCCAGGCGCTGATCGACGAGCCGCCCGGCGCCGTGGTCGTCACCGGGGGCGATCGCGTGTTCGCGGCGGGCGCCGACATCAGCGAGTTCGGCGGACCCGACGAGGCCCGCACCATCGGCGCCCAGTTCACCCGGGCCCTGGGCGCGGTGGCGGACATCCCCCGCACCGTGATCGCCGCGCTCAGCGGCGTGGCCCTCGGGGGCGGCTGCGAGCTGGCCCTCGCCTGTGACCTGCGGATGGCGTCGGACCGGGCCCGCCTCGGCCAGCCCGAGATCCTGCTCGGGATCATCCCCGGCGGCGGTGGCACCCAGCGCCTGGCCCGGCTGGTCGGCCCGGCCCGGGCCAAGGACATGATCCTCACCGGGCGGGCGGTCGGGGCCGAGGAGGCCCTGCGGATCGGGCTGGTCGATCGCGTCGTCGCCGCCGATGAGGTGCAGGACGCGGCGCGGGCGTGGGCGGCTGAGCTGGCTCGGGGCGCCGTCGCGGCCCAGGCCCTGGCCAAGCGGGCCATCGATCGGGGCCTCGACGTGGGCCTGGTTGCGGGGCTCGACCTCGAACAGGAGCTCTTCGCCCAGGTGTTCGCCACCGACGACGCCCGCATCGGAGTCGACTCCTTCACCGAGCACGGCCCGGGCCGCGCCACCTTCACCGGACGCTGATCGCAGTTCGAGGGCGTCTGGTCCGCACGGCGCGGAACGTTCCGGATCCTGTACCAAGGATCAACGAGACCGACCACGAGCGCGCCCGCTGAGCCAGCGTCCACAGCGCACCTGTCCTCATCCGCCGAGGCCGGTAGCGCCGGTGCAGCCTTCCACGGCGCACGCGATGGTCAGTTCGCAACGCTTCCCGCGGCGGCGTCGACCAGCCTGGCGGCCCACTCGACCGCCTTGCGTGCGTCGGCGCCTGCCACATCGGCCGCCTGGTACTGCGACCTGTTCTTGAGCCTCAGCAACCGGCCGTGGGTGGTGGCGGAGGGCCCAGTCGTCGGGCCTGCCTTCAGCTCCTTCGCCCCATCAGCGTGGTGATCGGTCTTGCCGGTCGCACCCGTCAACGCAAGGAAGATGGCGTCCTTCGAGTTGATGCCGCTCGTCACCGGCGGAGGAGGTCGCGGCGTTGTAGAGCTCCCGCTCGGAGCTCACCTCGGCGGCTTCGAGGAACTCCCTCGCCTTGCGGAGGTGCGCCCGGGCATCGTCGAGAGCAGTCACGGGTGTCGACCGGACGCTAGGACCGATCGGATGGGGTTGGAGAGATCCACGTTGAGCTTCCTGTGTTGAGCACCAAACCACTCAATGAAGTACAGAACTACCCGATCGACCAGCTCGGCGCGGGCTCGGATCCGAGGGGGCGCCGGTAGGATCTCCGGCACTGTGACCGCTCCGGCCCACGTCCGTTCCTGCTACCGCCACCCCGATCGGGTGGCCGGGATCGTCTGCCAGCGCTGCGACCGGCCGATCTGTCCGTCGTGCATGCACCAGGCGTCGGTGGGCTTCCACTGCCCCGAGTGCGCCAAGCTGGGAGCGCAGAAGGATTTCCGGGGCGTCGCTGCCCGGGCCAAACCACTCGTCACCCAGGTGCTGATCGGTGTCAACGTCGCCGTGTACGTGCTCACCCTCGTCACCCTGAACGTCCGACCCTTCTCCGACGGAGGGCAGTTGCTCAACGCGGCCCTCGGCGACGGGGGCCTCACGGCCGACGGCGTGCTGCTGGGGGGTCTGGTGCCCGACGAGCCGTGGCGCCTGGTGACGAGCGGCTTCCTTCACTCCGACGCCATCCCGTTCGGGTTCCTCCACATCGGGCTGAACATGTGGGTCCTTTGGGTCCTCGGCCAGTTCCTCGAACCCGCGCTCGGACGGGTGAGGTTCCTCGCCCTCTACGTCGCGGCCCTGATGGGTGGGGCCCTCGGTGTGGTGCTGCTGTCGCCCGATGCCCGCACCGTCGGCGCATCGGGCGCCATCTACGGGCTGATGGGGGGGGCGTTGCTGGTGGCGCGCGAGCGCAACATCGACCTCATGCGCTCGGGCCTGGTCACCACCCTGGGCCTCAACCTGGTGCTCACCTTCGGCATCCCGGGCATCTCGATCGGCGGCCACCTCGGCGGCTTGGTCCTCGGGGCGCTGGCCGGCGTCATCCTCACCCAGGTCGCCGCGCGGCTCGGACCGAAGGGTGACGTGGTGGCCGCCGGGCTCACCGTCGCCCTCGGGCTCGCCGCCGCCGTGGTCGCGTTCGCCTACATGGTGGCCCGTTACGGTTTCGCCGCCTGACGTCGGCGGACCTGACTTCGCGCCCGTCGTGATGGTGACCTCGACCCGCGTCAGTCGCTTCTCGCGCCAGGTTCGGCGCGCTGCGGCGATCGGACGTCAGATCAGCCGAGTGTGACGCCGATGCGGTTTCTTGCGTCGAGAGTCCTGCGCTCCACGGCGATCGAGCGCAAGAACCTCGTATCCGCCCGCTCCGCGGCGATCCACGCTGCCTCGTCGGTCGCGGGGGCAGCGCGCGGTGGGCGGCCAGCCCGCCAGGGAGATGGCCAGCCCGTGACGGAGGCGGCTAGCGACCTTCGACGGTGCGGGCCAGGCTCTTCAGGTTGCGCTTCCAGACCAGGCCCATGATGCGATCGCCGACGAGGCCGCCGATCCGGCCGCCCATCCAGAGCGGATAGGTGAGGCGTTCCTCCCAGGCGAAGCGGGTGCGGCCCCGGCGGGCCCGCTTGAGGGTGAAGCGGCCGGTACCGGTGACGACCCCGACGTGGCGCACGCCCATGGTGCGCCCCTCGCGCCACTCGGTGACCTCCATCTTGTCGGTCAGGCGGACGGGACCGACCTTGGTGTCGCAGTCGAACGTCGTGCCCACGCCGCGCGTCGTCTTCGACGTGAAGCGGATGGCGACGGCGTCGACCATCCAGTCGACGTGGCGCTCGATGCGGCCGACCTCCTCCCACACCGTGGCCGGTGACGCGTCGATGGTGATGGCGACCTTGACCTTCCCCATGGCTGCAGTCTGCCGAGCGCACGCCCGATCCGACCGCTTCTAGGGGCACGATTCTCACCTCTGCGTGAACCTGGCCCCCAGAAGCGCGACGGGTCTGATGCGGCCCGATTCTGGGGGCACGATCCTCACCCCTGCGTGAACCTGGCCCCCAGAACCGCGGCGACGGGTGCCGGGGGCGCACCGGTGGGGTGGGAGGGTTGGGGAATGGAGGGATATGACGCTGGGACCTACGGCGACCGCTTCGCTGAGGTCTACGACGACTGGTACGACGACCCCGAGGGCACCGCCACCGCCGTGGACCACCTGGCTGCGCTGGCCGACGAGGTCGCCGAGAACGGCGCCGGGCCCAGGACGGGCGCGCCCGACACCGGGCCCCGCCTGCTGGAGCTGGGCGTGGGAACGGGCCGCCTGGCTCTCCCCCTGGCGGCGGCGGGCTTGGCCGTCACCGGCCTCGACGCCTCGCCCGAGATGCTGGCGCGGATGGCGGCCAAGGCGGGTGCCGAGCGCGTGCGAGCCGTGACCGGCGACATGGCCGGTCCGCTCCCCGACGGCCCGTTCGACGTGGTGGTCGTCGCCCGCAACACCTTCTTCAACCTGACGGCCGAGTCGGCCCAGCGGACCTGTCTGACCGAGGTGGCCCGGGTCCTGACTCCCGCCGGCCGCCTCGTCGTCGAGGCGTTCGTGCCCACCGAGGAGCGCAGCCCGACGTCGTCGGTCGAGGTCCGCAGCATCACCGCGGACCGGGTCCTGCTCTTCGTCGACCGCCATGACCCGGTCGCGGGGGAGGCGTGGAGCTCCTTCGTCGACATCACGCCGGCGGGCGTTGCCTTCCGGCCCTGCCACGTGCGCTATCTCCGCCCCGATGCCCTCGACGAGATGGCGTCCGCCGCCGGCCTTGCGCTCGACCGTCGCGCCGCCGACTGGGCCGGTGCCCCCTTCGACGACGACTCGCCCCAGCACGTGTCCTGCTACCGGCTCGCCTGAGTCGGTCCCGGCACCCGGACGTGGCGCAGAACGCGCCTCTGGCCTGACGCCCGGGTCCGGCGACCAACTTGCCCCTCCGGAGGTGGCGCGCGGGAATGGCTTCGCCTGAGTCGCCGTCCGCCCGAGGTCGCCGGATCCGACGCTGCGCCCGCGGCCCCGGAATCGGCGGTAGAGCCTGATTCGCCGGATGCCGCCGGTCCGGTGAACCGGTCGCCAGGTCGGCGCGCCGGCGGCATCCTGTCAAGGTGCCGACCACACGGGTGCTCACCACGGCCCAGGCTTCGGCCCGGTTCCTGGCGGAGGCCCGCCTGCTCGTGGACAGAGCCTTCGCTGGTGATCTCGCCGAGGAAGACTGGGGCCACGCCCTCGGCGGCTGGCACGTCGTCGTCGCCGGCGACGACGGCGACCTCCTCGCCCACGCGGCCGTGGTGCCCCGGGTCCTCGGGGTGGGCGACCGGCCGTGGCGCACCGGCTACGTCGAAGCGGTCGCGACCGCGCCCCGGCGGCAGGGAGCAGGGCTCGGCTCGCTCGTGATGGCCGAGGCGGCTCGCGTGGTGCGCCGCAACCACGAGATGGGGGCCCTGTCGACCGAGCGGCACGCGTTCTACGAGCGCCTGGGCTGGGAGCGGTGGCAGGGCCCGACCTACGTGCGCGACGGCGCGACGACCATCCGCACCGAGGACGAGGACGACGGCGTGATGGTCCTCCGGTTCGGCCCCAGCGCGGAGGTCGACCTCACCGCTTCCATCTCCTGCGAAGCCCGGCCCGGCGACGACTGGTAGCCGAGGCGCTGGTGCCGAGGGCTCCCCCGTGGCGTGGGAGCGATCGACCGCTCGACGGGGAACGGACGGGTCCCGCCTCCGAGGGGGCCGGTACCGTGGGGCGGTGCCCCTCGAACCGGTCGTCGCCACCTACCTCGACCACGCCGCCAGCACCCCGATGCGGCCCGAGGCGGTCGAGGCCATGGTCCCCTTCCTGGCCGAGCACCACGGCAACCCGTCGGGCTCCCACGCCGCGGCCCGCCACGCCCGGCGCGCTCTGGACGACGCCCGCGACTCGGTCGCCGCGCTGGTGGGCTGCCGCCCCGGCGAGGTCGTGTTCACCTCGGGCGGCACCGAGGCCGACGTGACCGCTCTCACCGGTGCCGTCGCGGCGCGTCCCGGAGGGGTCGTTGTGGGTGCGATCGAGCACCACGCCGTGCTCGACGGGGCCCGCGCCGCGGCCCGCCTCGGCAGCGAGGTCACCACCATCGGCGTCGACGACCGGGGCGGACTCGACCTCGACGCCCTGACCGACCACCTGGCCTCGGGGCGCACACCCGCCCCGACCATGGTCTCGGTCGCGCTGGCCAACAACGAGGTGGGCACGATCCAGCCCCTCGACGGCGTGGCCGAGGTGATGGCCGCCCACGCCCCCGAGGCGGTGCTCCACAGCGATGCGGTGCAGGCCGCCTCGTGGCTCGAGCTCCCCGCGGTCGCCGCCCCTGCGCACCTGCTGGCCCTGAGCGCCCACAAGCTCGGCGGTCCCAAGGGCGTCGGCGCCTTGATCGTGCGGGGCGGGACCACGGTGGCCCCGCTGCTCGTCGGCGGCGGCCAGGAGCAGGGCCGGCGCAGCGGGACCCCCAACGTGGCCGGCATCGTGGGCTTCGGCGTGGCCACCCGGCTGGTGGCCGCCGAGCGCCACGCCACGTCCATCCGGGTGGCGGCGCTGCGGGACCGACTCGCCGACAGTCTCCTCCCGGCCCTGGCCACCCTCGTCCCCGGCGCACGCGAGACCGTCGTCGGGCCCGGCTCCGACCGCCGCCACGTGCTGCCCGGCCACCTCCACCTGTGCCTCCCGGGGGTGGCTGCCGACGAGGTGTTGTTCCTGATCGACCGGGCCGGGGTGGCGGCCTCGGCGGCGTCGTCGTGCGCCTCGGGCGCGACCGAGGCCTCCCACGTGCTCGTGGGTCTGGGCGTGCCGGCGGACGCCGCACGCGGGTCGCTCCGCCTCACCCTCGGGTGGTGCACCACCGACGCGGACGTCGACCGGGCCCTCGCCCTCGTGCCGGCTGCCGTCGCCCAGGTCCTCGGCCAGCCGGCACCCGTGCCGAGCGGGATGTCGTGAAGGTCCTCGGCGCGCCCGCACCGGTGCTGAGCGGGATGCCGTGAAGGTCCTCGTGGCCATGTCCGGCGGTGTCGACTCATCGGTCGCCGCCTCCCGGCTGGTCGCCGCCGGCCACGATGTCACCGGCGCCACCCTCAAGCTCTGGGGCGGCGAGTCCGACACGGGGTGCTGCTCGGTGTCCGATGTCGACGACGCCCGCCGCGTCGCCGACGGCCTCGGGGTCGACCACCACACCTTCGCCTACGGCGAGGAGTTCGAGGCCGACGTCATCGCCCCCTACGTCGCCGCCCACGCCGCCGGGGCCACGCCGAACCCGTGCATGGCCTGCAACCGGGCGATCAAGTTCGGGGCGCTCCTGGAGCGAGCCGACCGCCTCGGCTTCGATGCCGTGGCCACCGGCCACCACGCCCGCGTGGTCACCGACGGCGCCGGGCGACGCCGGGTGGGCCGGAGCGTCGACGTGGCCAAGGATCAGTCCTACGTCCTCGCCGCGCTCGACCACGACAGGCTGGGGAGGGTGATCTTCCCCGTCGGCGACAGCACCAAGGACGACGTGCGGGCCGAGGCCGCCGCCCTGGGCCTCGGCACCGCGGCCAAGCCCGACAGTCAGGACGTCTGCTTCATCACCCGCGCCGACGGCCGGGCCCGCTTCCTCGGCCGGCGCCTGGCGCTGACCCCCGGGCGGGTCGTCGATGCCGCCGGGGCGATGGTGGGCGCCGTCGACGCGGTGGAGACGGTGACCGTCGGTCAGCGGCGAGGCCTCGGCCTCCCCGGCGGGGGCGAGCCCCGCTACGCGCTCGGCGTCGACGCCACCACGGCCACGGTGGTGGTGGGCTCCGAGGCCGATCTGCGGGTGCGGTCACAGCCGGTCACCGGCATCGGTTGGGCGGCCGAGCAGATCGGCGAGCCGCTGGAGATCCAGGTGAGCGCCCACGGCGCGCCCCGGCCGGGTCGCCTGGCGCCGGTGGGCGACGGGTGGGAGGTCCGCTGGACCGGGGCCGAGCGTCGTGTCTCACCGGGCCAGGCCGTGGTCGGCTACGACGGCGATGTCGTCGTCGCCTGGGCCACCGCTGGCCCCATGCCCTGACGACTCGGCTGCGACCGCGAAGGGGGAGCCGGCGATCGAGCGCGCCGCGGTCCACCCCTGTGACGAGACGGATCGGAGGCCACGACACCGTGCGTGACCATGGGCGGCGACCATGGTTAGGGTGGGTCCGATGTCCGAGACCGTCGTCCAAGCCAGCACGTTCAAGGCTCGGTGCCTGGCGCTGATCGACGAGGTCGAGGCGACCCATCAACGACCTGCTCGGGGGTTCGGACCGGCCCGGAGCGCAGACCTCACCCCAACCGTGGGCGTCGCCGCCGGCGAGCTGGATCAGTTCCATGGTGACCCGGCGGACCGCCTGATCTACGCAACGGCGATGCTCAGCCGGATCCCGTTGGCCACCAAGGACCGGCTACTTCGCGAGTTTGCGGCGGACGACGGACAGGTCTCGGTCGTGTGGTGAGCGACCGCCGAGGTCGGCTCAGTCGGCCAGGAGGTCGGCGGCGAGGCTGGCGATGGCGGTGTCGCGCCGGAGCTGGCGGATCATGTGCTGGTCGAGCCCGTTGGTGAGGTAGACGACGCTCAGACCCGAGTCAGGGTCGGCGAAGGCGATCTGGCCGCCGGCGCCGTTGTGGCCGAACGACCGGGCCGAGGCGGTGCGCCCGAAGCCCCGGCGGTGCCCGAGGTCGTCGGTGCCCTTGACCACGAGTCCGCCCCGGGTGCGGTTGGCGGGCACACCCCACATGTCGGGCAGCTCGTTGCGGATGGTGCCGGTGGCGTCGGCCAGCACCTCGGCGTCCCACAGTCCCTTCGGGTCGTGGAGGAACGCCTGGTAGAGCAGGGCCAGATCCGCGGCGCGCACCACCCCGCCCCCACCGGGCACGCCGATGGTGCGGGCCTCAGGCGAGTTCAGGGTGAGCAGGGCGCCGAGGGCGACGTCGGGGGGGGATCAGCGCGGCGAGGTCGATGCGGACACCGAAGGACTCCTCCATCTCATCGGCGGTGGGTGGCTCGCCGACGCCGACCGCGTCGACGATGTCGTCCTGGGCGTCGGCGGGGACGGCGAGCAGGCGAGGGAGGCCGAGGGGCTCGGTGACGGTGTGCGCGACGGCGTCGCCGTAGGGCTCGCCGCTGAGCGCCTCGATGATCTCGGCCAGCACCCAGTGCCCCGCGGTGGGGTGGTACATGAACGTCTCACCGGGAGCGAGGGTCAGGCGCCACTTGGCGAAGGACTCGAGCCGGCTCTCCCTTGTGTCCCAGCGCCCGGGGCCGAGCGGGGCCATGGGGAAGCCGCCGAGGTGCATGAGGACCTGCTCGACGGTGACCACGTCCTTGCCGTTGGAGGCGAAGGCGGGCACGTAGGTGGCGACGCGCTCGGTCAGGTCGAGGGCGCCGTCACCGACGAGACGCCAGATCGCCGCACCGATGAGGGCCTTGGTGCACGAGAAGGGGACGAAGCGCGACCCGGCGGGGGCACCGAAGGTCTCGTCGACCACGACCCGCCCCTCGAAGCCGATGGCGACCTGGGCCGCCGGGAGCAGCCCTCGTCGATCTCCCGGCGGGCTCGGGCGAGCAGGACGGAGACCTTGGCATCATCGATCACGCCGTGACGCTGCCATCCCCGCCCCGTCGTGTCGAGGCGCGAAACCGCCGCCCTCCTGGGCGCCCACCGCGCACCAGGGTGGCGGTTTGCGGAGGGAGCGCGTCAGGCGACGGGGATGCGCCGGGCTGCAGCCTCGGCGAGCACCGCCGCCGGTCGGGTGGGGGTGACGAGGATCCGGGTCGCGGCCTCGGTGCCGAGGTCGCGGCGCGACCGGCGGACGGTGACGGGCAACGTCTCGGAGGTCTCGACCTCGATAGCGAGGCCAAGGGCGCCGAGGGTGAGGTCGAGGGCGTCGGTGCCGACCGGCGCCGGGCCGAGGCGGGTGATCATGCGCCGCGGTGCCATGACCGCGTCGGGCCGGGCCACGGGGTCGTGAACCACCAACCCCGATGGCACGAACACGATCCAACGCCGGGCCAGCCCGTGCAGCGAGCGGGCTCCGGCGACCACTGCGCCGGCGCCGAGCACCAGGGCGACGCCGCCGGCGACCCACTGCTCGACGGCGAGGAGCAGCGGTCCCGCCACGGCACCGGCCGCGACCACGATCCAGGTGACGACCGCAAGGGCGGCGAGGGTCGGAGGGCACCGGAGGGCGAAGCGCCGCTCGGCGCCGTAGGCCGATCCGTTGACGAAGGCATCGCCCACCACCGGGGCGAAGGCGCCCGCGACGGCCAGCGCGGCCGAGATCACCGCGACCACGCCCCGGTCCGAGTCGTCGCCCGGGCCGCCCGGGCCTGCGGCCCACGCCATCGCGGCCAGGGCGGCGGGCGTGGCGACGCGGACCACCGTCAGGCTCGTGGCGCGCGGCACCAGCAGGGCCACCAGCACCGCCGCCCAGGTGCCCCAGGCCAACACCGTCGAGACCGTGCGCACGGCATCGGTGCGCCCGTCGAGGGCGGCGGCCAGGGCCGGCCCTCCACCGAGCGGCATCACGACCCAAAGGGCGCGCAGGACCCACACGCCGGTGGAGGGGGGCGGGGCGGGTTTCGGCACAGGCGCCGAGATTTGCCCATGGAGCGCGGCGGTGACCACTCTTGGTCATCCGAACGGGACCGGGGACCGGTTCCGGCGAACCTCAGGGGGTCTCGTGCGGAGCGGAGACGCCACCGGCAGCGAGGACGACGCAGCAACCGACCTCGAGATGCGACCACTCCCGGTGGGCATCGGCACCCCGACGGCGATCGGTAGCCTGCCCCACCGTGATCCGGTCGAGGCGGTCGCCTTCGTGCTCGAGCAGCTGCCCGAGCTGCCGGCCGCCCCCGCTCTCCCGGCCCGCGACGCCCGCGAGGCGATGATCGCCCAGGCGGCCTGGGGCATCACCGGGGTCGACATCGGGTCCGACGGCTCGCTCACCGTCGACCCCTCCGCCCTCGACCCCGACGCCCCGCTCGGTGACCCGACGCTCGCGGGGCCGCCGTTCGTCACCCTGCAGACCTTCCTCGCGGCCGTCGCCGGCCGCACCGGGGCGCTCAAGGTGCAGCTGACCGGGCCCGTGACCCTGGCCCGCGCCCTGGCTGCGGCCGGGGCCGAACCGGCGGTGGCGATGGCGGTGGCCGGCACCGCGGTGCGCACCCGGGCCCGCGCCCTGGTCGACGCGGTGAGCGACGTCGCCCCGGACGCACCGGTGGTCGCCTTCCTCGACGAGCCCGGCCTGGTCGGCGGCCCGCCGGCCGGCCTGGGCGACCCGGAAAGCCTGATCGACCTGCTCTCGAGCGCCCTGGCGGCGTGGGAGTCCCGGGCCATCACCGGCATCCACTGCTGCGGTGCGAGTGACTGGAAGGCCCTGCTCCAGGCCGGCCCCCGCATCCTCTCGACTCCTGTCGGGGCCGGCTTCGCGCCCAGCGCCGGCGCCGTCGCCGCGTTCCTCGAGCGCGACGGGTGGATCGCCTGGGGTGCGGTGCCGACCGACCGCCCCCTCGGCGACTCCGTGTCGCACTGGTGGCGCGAGCTCTCGGCCCAGTGGTGCGAGCTGGTGCAGGCCGGCTGCGACCCGGTGCGGATCCGCCGTCAAGCCCTGGTGACCCCGGCGTGCGGCCTGGCGCACCACCACGTCCCGCAGGCCGAGCGGGTGCTCGACCTCGGCCGCTCACTCGGTCTGCGCATCCACGACCAGCTCGCCGGCGTTCGCCTCTCGGTCGGCGCCTGAGCTCGTCGGGTCACCCGACCACCCCTGCGGTGGCCTGCGATTCGGTCGACGGGCGGCGAGCCGCCAGCTACAGGCGGCGGAGGGCGTCGACGAGGCGGCGGAGGGTGCCGGCCTTCTCCCCGTCGCCCTGCTCGGGGGCCTGGAAGGCGACGTCGAGGACCTCCTTCTTTCGGGTCTTGCCCGTGTCCGCGCTCTCGTCGATGAACTGGGTGTAGAGGCCCTCGAGCCAGGCCGCGTTCGGGTCGAGCGGAGACTCGGGCTCGATGGCCTCGGCCCGCGCCGAGCTCTCCCGGTGGACATCCGCGACAGGGTCGTGGAAGCCGGTGATCCCGACCAGCCCGCCGGAGTCGGCGTCGGCGTCGGCGTCGGCGTCGTGATCGACGGTTGCGCCGGCCGGCCGGTCGCGGGGGTCGGCCTCGCGCACCGAGGTGCGTCGGGGGAGTCTCGAGTCGCCGTCGGGTGCGGTCTCGGGCCCGGCCGAGACGCCGTTCAGGCTGGGCCCGGAGGTGACGCCGAGGTCGTCGTTGCCGGCCGACGGGTCGTGGTCGAACGGGTTGCCGGTGGACCACTGCTCCCAGGCTTCGTCGGGAGCGTCCTCGACCTCGGTGGCGTCGTCAGTTCCGGTGCCTGCGTCGCCGGTCCCGGCGGAGATGGCGTCATCGGTGCGCTCGTCGGGGCCGGTGGTGGCAGCGGCTATGCGCTCGGCGGCCGAGGGCTCGTGGACAGGGTCACCGCCGTGCGGGCTGAAGGGCTCGGGAACGACCTCGAGCAGCTCGGCGCGGGCGAGGCGGTGGACGACACCGGCGGTGGAGTACTGGCCGCGGCCCATCGACGCGGCCAGCTCGGTGATCGTGCGCGGCCCCGACAGCGAGGTGATCAGCTCCCAGTCCTCACGGAGCAGGGTGACCTGGGCGGCGCCGTCGGGCAGGGCTCGCCGCGGTGACACCCAGGCCGAGACCGACGGGACGATGTCGCTCATCTCGTCCACCCCGCGCACCCGGCGGCGGACCTCGTTCACGATGGCCTCCACGTCGAAGCCGCGGTAAGGCCCGATCCAGTGCATGGTGTCGGGCTCGAAGTCGAAGCGACCATCGCCCTCCCGGAACAGGGTGATGAGCGGGTCGTAGACCATCGAGAGGACCACCGACGCGAGCAGGTCCGGCTCGATCGAGCCGTGGGCGATGAGCAGCTCGCCCACCCGGGGCGAGTCACCCGCCTCCTCGACGGCTCGGGTCCAGAGCTCGGGGCTGAGACGACCGGGGCGGACGAGGGCCGAGGCCAGGGCGTCGTCGGTCCCCCCGCCTCGGACGAAGTAGAGCTGGCCCTCGCAGAGGTACGCGGTGCACCCGGCGCTGCCGGTGAAGCGCACCGCACCGGTCCGTCCCGTCGATGACAGCACGCGCAGCGCGCCGGCGGGGGAGTAGTCGTCCAGAGATCCGTTGAGAGCCATGTCGTTCAGCGTCCGGTCCGGTGGCGGGAGGAGGGCTTCACCCCGTCTCTGATCGGCGCGTGGACGCCGCCCTTGAGGATTCCGGTGACTCTCGGTGACCGACGCCCGGTGTCTGAAGGACCCGGGCGCTCCACTGTCGCAGGGCGCTCCTATGCTCACCGTCGTGGACACCGACCGCGGCGGCGAGCGCTCCGATCCGGCCCGGCGCGTCGCGGATCTGCGGACCGAGATCGAGGGCCACGACGAGCGCTACCACCTGCTCGACGCGCCCATCATCGCCGATGCCGACTACGACGCCCTGGTGCGCGAGCTGCGGGCCCTCGAAGAGGCCAACCCCGAGCTGACCAGCCCCGATTCGCCCACCCAGAGGGTCGGTGCGGCGCCCAGCACCCTCTTCGCGCCCGTGGCGCACCGCCAGCCCATGATGTCGCTCGACAACGCCTTCGACGCCGAGAGCCTCGCCGCGTGGGGCCGGCGGCTGGAGCGCCGCCTGGGCGCCGGGCCCGACGACGACCCGGTCGACTACGTGGCGGAGCTGAAGATCGACGGGGTCGCGATCTCGTTGCTCTACGACGACGGCGAGCTGGTCCAGGCTGCCACTCGGGGTGACGGCCGGGTGGGCGAGGACGTGACCGCGAACGTCCGCACCATCGGCGTGGTCCCGCACCGCTTGGTCGGTGACGCGCCCCGCGTGCTCGAGGTGCGCGGCGAGGTGTACATGTCACGCTCGGCCTTCGCCCGCCTCCAGGCCACCCAGGAGGACGAGAACCGCGCCCGCCGGGACCAGGGCCGCAAGCCCAACCCCGTGGCGGTCAACCCCCGCAACGCCGCGGCCGGCTCCCTCCGCCAGAAGAACGCCGAGGTCACCGGCCGTCGCGAGCTGTCGATGTGGTGCTACCAGCTCGGTGAGATCGAGGGCGGACCGGGCTTCACCCGTCACCGAGAGACCCTCGACTTCCTCGCCGAGGTGGGCTTGCCGGTCAACCCCGAGATCACGGTGCTTCCCACCCTCGACGACGTGCTGGCCTACAGCCTGGGCTGGCAGGACGGCCGCCACGGCCTCGACTACGACATCGACGGGGTGGTGGTGAAGGTCGACGGCCTGGCCATCCGCTCGGACCTGGGCTTCACCAGCCGGGCGCCCCGGTGGGCCGTCGCCTACAAGTTCCCGCCCGAGGAGCGCACCACCCGCCTGCGCGAGATCATGGTGTCGGTCGGTCGCACCGGCCGCGCCACCCCCTTCGCCCAGCTCGAGCCGGTGTTCGTCGGGGGCGCCAACGTCAGCCAGGCCACCCTCCACAACCAGGACCAGGTCGCGGCCAAGGACGTCCGCGAGGGCGATGTCGTCGTGGTGCGACGGGCCGGCGACGTGATCCCCGAGGTGGTCGGCCCGGTCCTGCCCCGCGACGATCCCGACCGGCCGGTCTGGGACTTTCCCGTCACCTGCCCGTGCCCCCGGGCCTCGACCCTGGTGCGCCCGGAGGGCGAGAGCGACACCCGTTGCGTCGACCCGGAGTGCCCGTTCCAGCGGGCCGGCTCCATCGCGCACTTCGCCGGGCGCGGCTCGATGGACATCGAGGGCTTCGGCGAGCAGCGGGTCCGCCTGTTCATCGACCTCGGGCTGATCGCCGACATCGCCGACATCTACTCGATCCGGTGGGACCACCTTCAGGACCTGCGGACGCTGCTGACCGAGTGGGCCTCGTCCGCGCTGGACGTGGCCCGCGAGCGCACCGGTGACCTCAAGGCCAAGTACGACGCCGTTCAGGCCGTCGACGTCGCCCCGTCCGTCCCCGACGGGGCCGGCGACCTGCTCGGCGCGGAGCTCGTGGCCGACCTGGCCGCCGACGCGGCCCGGTTCCGCTCGACCGCCGACACGTTGCGGGGGCTCGGCCCCGACGCCGCCGGCAAGCTGCGGGCCGCCATCGAGGACACTCGCGAACGGCCCCTTGCCAAGTTGCTGGTGGGCCTCAACATCCGCCACCTGGGGCCGGCGGGGTCCGAGGCCCTGGCGGCCGCCCTGGCCCACGTCGAGGCCATCGCGACGGCCACGGCCGAGGAGATGGCTGCGGTCGAGGGCGTCGGGCCGGTGATCGCTGCTGCGGTGCGGTCCTGGTTCGACCAGGGTGCCAACCGCGACCTCATCGCCCGCCTGGGCGCCGCCGGGGTCAACCTCGAGGGGCCCGAGCGCCCCGACCTCGCCCCCGTACTGGAGGGCAAGGCTGTGGTCGTCACCGGCTCCCTCGAAGGCTTCAGTCGCGACGAGGCCGCGGCCGCGGTGAAGGAACGGGGCGGCAAGAGCCCCGGGAGCGTGTCGAAGAAGACCTTCGCCGTGGTCGTCGGCGCCGAGCCGGGGACGTCGAAGCTCACCAAGGCCGAGGAGCTCGGCGTGGCGATCCTCGACGAGGCCGGGTTCCGCCACATGCTCGACACCGGCGCGCTGCCGGGCTGACCGGGTCGGAACCTCCGACCGGCCGCAGCGCTAGAAGACCTTGATCGTGTAGGTCACGCTGCGGGCCGCCTGCGGGCCGTCGGCGACCCGCCAGAACCGCACCGTGATCTGCACGGCGCCGGTGTCGTACTCGCTCACGGCCTTGCCCGGCCCCGGCTGGTACTTGACCAGGTTCTTGTTGTTGGGGCGGGGGCCCAGGTTCCGTTGGTCCTCCGGGAGCTGTTCGAAGGCCTCGCTGCCGGGCTCGATGGCGCCGAGCATCTGCTCCTCGGGGATGGCCACCCCGTCGATCACCAGCCGGCCGTCGTAGCCGGGCTCCAGCTCGACGCCGACGGGCGCCTGGCGGGTGACCTGGCCGCCGGGGCGGGGGTCGTAGGCAACGATCGCGGCATCGGCCCCCTCGCCCTCGGAACCCCCGCCGCTGCGGGCGGCCACGGCGATGCATGCGACGGCGACGCCGACGAGGGCGACGATCACCAAGCGGCGCCACGAGAACAGCGGCTGGGGGAGCGGGTCGCGGATCTCCGACGGGTCGCGCACCCGCACATCGCCACCGCCGGGGGCGGCGAGGTCGTCGCCCGACGGCTCGTCGCGGTCTCCCGATGGAGGTGAGGTGTCGTCCATTGCCCGTCCATGGTGCCCGCGAACCGGCACCGGTCCGACATCGGGAGAGGTGCACGGTCGCGCCCGACGTGGCCGGTACCCGCCGCCGGTGGCGATGTCCCGCACGACCGAGCGCACTGGCTGATCCCGACGGGTTGCCAACGGTCCGAGGTGACGAGGAGCACAGCGACGCCTCTCGCGCATTGACCCGCGGGTCAAGTACCGTGAGCACAATGGCCGAGGACGGGACGAGCGAGGCCCGAACCCTTCCGGATCGGCCAGCGAGAGGCGCGGCCGACGACCGTCCCGCGCTGGTGACGGACCGCTCGCCCCGCACGATCCTCGTCACCCTGCTGCTGGGCCTCTTCACCGTGAACGTGACGGTGACGATCCTGGCCGTCTCGATCCCGCGCATCTCCGACGACCTCGGGGCCAGCCAGAGCACGCTCATCTGGGTCGTCAGCGGCCCGATCCTGGCCTTCGGCATCATCGGCCCCGCGGTCGGCAAGCTGGGCGACCTCTGGGGGCAGCGCCGGGTGTTCATCCTCGGCCTGGCCGGGGCCAGCGTCAGCGCCGCCGCGAGCGCGGTGGCGTGGAGCGCAGGGTCCCTCATCGCCTTCCGCGTGCTGGCGGCGGCCCAGGGAGCCGCCACCGGTCCGGCGTCGTTCGCCCTGATCGCCCTCGTGTTCCCCCGCTCCCGACGGGTCAAGGCCCTGGGCTGGTGGTCGATGGTGGCCGCCGGAGGCCCCGTCGTGGGCGTGGTGATCGGCGGTCCCCTGGTCTCCACCCTCGGCTGGCGGGCCATCTTCGCCGGACAGGTGCCGCTCACCATCGCCGCCCTCCTCGTCGCCGCCCGCGTGCTGCCCGAGACCCCCCGCCGGGGGGTGCGCGCCTTCGACTGGGGCGGCGCGGTGCTGCTCGCCCTGGCTGCCACGCCTCTGCTCGTGGCCCTCAACCTCGCCCCCGGCCGAGGCTGGTCGGACCCGATCGTCGTCGGGCTCCTGCTGCTCGCCCCCCTCGCGGCGGTGGGCTTCCTCGCCCACGAGGGCCGCACCCCCCACCCACTGCTGCCGCCGCGCTATCTCAAGCGGCGCAACTTCGCCCTGCCCATCTTGATGCTGGGCCTGATGAACGCCGCCTACATGGGCAGCTTCGTCCTGACCCCGCTGCTCATGCAGAACGTGCTCGGCTTCGACGAGACCCGCACCGGCCTGGTCTCGACGGCCCGCCCTCTGGCCTTCGCCATCGCCGGGCCGCTCGCCGCCCTCGCCGTGGCCCGGCTGGGCGAGCGGATGGCGGGGATGGGCGGCGCCGCCGCGATCGTCGCCTCGATGGTGTGGATGTCGACGATCGGTCGCAGCACGCCGACGGTGGTGATCGTCGGGGGCCTCGCCCTCGCCGGGGTCGCCATGGGGATCTCGAACCCGGCCATGTCCTCGACAGTGGCCCACGCGGTCGACGAGGCCGACCTCGGCGTCGCCGGCGCCGCCCAGCAGATGATCGTGCAGGTGGGGGTCACCTTCGGGATCCAGATGATGCAGACCGTCCAGCAGGTGCGCGCGCCCTCAGCCGGGCTGCGCGACAGCTACTCGCAGGCCTACCTGGCGGCTGCGGTGCTGGCCGTCCTCTGCGTCGTCGCCGCGGGCGGCGTCCGCCGCAGCTCACGCACCAAGCACCCCGTCGACGAGGTCCCCGACCACGCTGATGCGGTGGAAGCCGAGCTCTCCGGCGTCCCGGTCCCCTCCGCCACCCCCACCCTCAGCGACTGATCCCGTACCAGGACGTCGCCCACGGAGGAGGGGGCGTCCTCCACGACCGCCCTCACCCACCACCTCCTCTCAAACTGCGTACCTGAGTCGCACCCGGCGCGACTCAGGTACGCAATTCGGGGTGGACGACGGGAAACGAACGGGCCCGGCGACACCGGCGGGCCGCTGACCGACGACGACCGGGCCTGGGCCGACGAGATTCTGGACACCGCGCCGCGCCGTCGGGGCTCGGCCGCTTGACGCCCGGCATCACCCTCGACGCGGGTGCGCTGATCGCATTGGACCGCAACGATCGCCGGATGGTGGTCCTCCTGGCGCGAACGGGGGAGACGCGCGCTCGCGTGACCGTCCCGGCGACGGCGCTCGCTCAGGCCATCCGACGACCCGAGTGTCAGGACCGCTTGGCCCGCCTGATCCGGCAACCGACCACCGACGTCGTCGAGCTCGACCGTCTCGACGCCACGAACGTGGGGCGGCTGCTCGCGGCCAGTGGCACCGCCGATGTCGTCGATGCGCACGTGGTCATCTGCGCCCGCCGCCGCCAGCAGCGGGTCGCAACGTCTGACCCCGACGACCTCCGACTCCTCGACCCGGCGCTCGAGCTGGTCACTGTCTGATCTGATCGGAGGCGGCCATCGGACATGGAACGCGCCCGGCCCGGTGGCTCCGTTAGTCGGTGATGGCCTTGATCTTGCCGGCGATCTCGAGCTGCACGGGGTCGACGGCACCGGTCTGCATGGCCATCAGCTTGGTCATGTCGCCGGTGACGCTGATCTGGCCGGACATGAACGCCGCCATGCCCGCCTGCGGGTTGCCGTCGACGAGGATCGCCTGGGCCACGCCGTAGGGAAGGGTGACGGTCAGCTGAGGTGAGTCGACGTGGCCGAGGTCCATCTCCATCTCGCCCTCGGTCGAATCCATGTGCGCCTGCACGACCCCACCGGCGCCGACGCCGTCGGGGCACTCCTTGATGATCAGGTTCATCTTGATCACGTGCGGAGGGGCCCCGGCCTTGCCGCGGTACTCCTCGCGGATGGCCTGGGCGGCGTCGAGCCACTCGTCACTCAGGAACTGCGCCACGGGGACTCCTCGGTGGGTTGCGCACGGGATCGCCGCACGTTACCCGCAGGTAACGAACGCCGCGGTGACGCACCGGCGCCCGAAAGGGGCCGTCGGACCCGGCTCGCGCGGGGCGACAGGGCGTCAGCTCGGCAGCAGGATCCGACGGGCGATCTGCTCGTCCGCGGCGAGCGAGCAGACCACGAAGCGACCCACGAACGCGGCGAGATCATCAGCGCCCATGGCGACGCGACCGGTCCGGTGGAAGTGGCCGAAGTACCCGACGGCACCGATCACCCCGTAGGCGAGCAGCAGGGGATCCTCGTCGCGGATCGTGCCCTCCGCGATGCCCTCGGCCACGATGGCCGACACGTCGGTGGCGTGGACCTCGGTGCCCTGGCGCAACACGTCGGCGAACTTCTTGTCGAGGTTCTCGACTTCGATGAGCGAGAAGAAGTGGGCGTGGCTCGACATGTAGGCGACCGACGCCTCGGCGCCCTGGCGGATGCGCCGCAGAGGCTCGGCGTCGAGGTCGATGGCCTCGCCCTGCGCCCGGCGCAGGCGCAGGCGGTTCTCCTGAACGAGGTCCCGGAAGAGGGCCTCCTTGTTCTCGAAGTACCAGTAGAAGAGACCCTTGGCCACTCCAGCCCGCTCGACGATGTCGACGATGCGCGTCTCGTCGTAACCCCGCTCGGCGAACAGCTCGGCGGCCGCCTCGATGAGCTGGAGCTTGCGCTCCCGGCCCTGGTTGGTCAGCTGGCGCGCCACGGCCACGGGCTGGTCGATGTCGGGCGGCACGGAGCCAATCTACTGACCACCGGGTCAGGACGGGAGCCGTCCCGGCGAGCGCCATGACTGGCGATGGCGGCCGGGACCGCGGCGGTGGGCCACCATGGTGCGCCCAACCGACCGGAGGAGACGAGACGTGAGCGAGCACGGCGAGCGAACCGAACAGCACGGGCTCTCTGACGGCGGAGCCTGCGGAAGCCTCCGCGCTCATTGGTGCCCGGCGACAGGAACCCGACCGGACGTGGCCCGCGACCCGATGGTGCGCTGATGAGCGCACCGATCATCGAGGGAGCCGAGCCCTTCCACGCAGAGGGCGATGACCGGGGCGCACTGGTCGTCCACGGGTTCACCGGCAACCCGGCCTCGATGCGGGGCGTGGCCGAGGCCTTGGCCGCCGAGGGCTTCACCGTCGACCTCCCGCTGCTGCCCGGTCACGGGACCGCGGTCGCCGACATGATGGAGACCGGTTTCGCCGACTGGCTGAGCGAGGCGGAGCGGGCCTACGCGTCGCTCGTCGAGCGCTGCCGGTCCGTCGCCGTCGTGGGCCTGTCGATGGGCGGGGCGCTGACCGCGTGGTTGGCCTCCGAGCACCCCGAGATCGCCGGGATCGCCTGCCTGAACGCGGTCGTGAGCCCCCCGGACGGCATGCGCGACGCGGTGGAGGAGATGCTCGCCGGTGGTGCGTTGGTGATGCCCGGCATCGGCTCCGACATCGCCAAGGAGGGGGTGGTCGAGTCGGCCTACGCCGACACGCCGTTGCGCCCGTTGCTCACCCTCTTCGACGCTGCCGCCGAGCTCGAGACGCGCCTGGGGCGCATCGCCTGCCCCGTGCTGATCGTGACCAGCCCCCAGGACCACGTGGTCGACCCGACCAACGGTGACGTGCTCGCCGGCTCCGTGGCCGGACCCGTCGAGCGGTTCACCGCCGCCGACAGCTTCCACGTGGTGACCCTCGACCACGATGGCCCCGCCGTGATCGAGACCGTCACCGACTTCTGTGCCCGCGTCACCGCCTAAATGGCCGACGGCCCGGCTCAGCGGTCCGCATCACTCCGGCGCACGGACGACCGCCATCACCCCGGTGATGGCGGTCGTCTCGGTGCGGTCTGCGTCGATGGCCTCGAGGGCAGGCACTCTCGGCCGCGACCTGGGACCGACGACGGATGCGATCGGCCGGTGCCACGAGCTGATGCCTGGGCGGCCGGTCAACCACGGCCACGGTGTACCCATGCGGCCAGGTCCGGCTTGACGAGCTCCGGCCACCCGTTCGTCGTAGCGGCGCACGCCTCGATCCAAGTCTGCGTGCGCTCCGTCACGCCCCCCGGGTTCGGTCGGCCCCTCCGCTGCGCGATCGCCGTGCCAGGTGTGGCCCGCGGCCTCCACCAGCTCCGCCATCCGATGCCGATGCATGTTCCGCCAGGTGGTGGTTCATGGACAGCGCGGCGTCGCGCGGATCACGACCGACGCACACGTAGGTGGGTCGATCGTCAAATGGAACCCCGTCCAGAGGGGTGTGGGTCTTGAGGAACCGGCGGTGCTCCTGGTCCTCTAGCGCCCGGCGCACGTCTTCGATCGGCCGGGTCCTCATGTCCAGCCAGGTCGAGAGCTCCGACAGCGGGGCGGGCAGCTCGACGGCGTCGAAGACGAGCAGGGCGCACAACATCTGCGTCCCGGTCGTGCCTGACTTCGACGGGCCGAGATCACGAGGTCACCGGGCGGAAGCCGAAGCCCTCCCAACGCCGGTTGTCGGCGTCGTCACCGGCGTACCGCCGCCGGCGGCGCGGGTGTCCCTGGGTTCCGATGTCGCGTTCGATGGCGGCATCGTGGCGCAGCATGAGCGGGCGGGCAGGACGCACGTGGGGTGGGGCGGCTCAGGCCGCGTCGGGCGGAGAGCCCGGGGCCGGCCGCCAGCCCAGAACCCGGGAGGCGAGGGGCAGGAGCCGATGGTCGACGATCAGGCCGCCGAAGTAGCGCTCGTGGCGGTCCTCGGTCCCGGCCATCTCGGCCAGCCGGGGCAGGTAGCCGTCGAGGCCGGCCCGAGAGGCGTGGACCGCCGCCTGCTCGTACTGGTCGATGTTGGCGGCCTCCAGCCGTCCGGCGGCGTAGAGCGGGCCGAACCAGCCGCCCACGAAGCACAGGGCCCCGAAGAACCGGCCGATGCTCCACATGAGCGCTTCACGCCACCTTTGGGGCCCGCTGCCCAGCTCGGTCAGGATCTCGCCGACCATGTGCCGGTGATGCCACTCCTCGATCTCGATGCGGCGGATCTCGGCTCGGGCATCGGCCCGGTGGGCCCGCCGCAGCGACCGCCAGTGGCCCCGGTAGGCGAGGGCGGCGGCCAGCTCACCGGCATGGGCCGCCTGCAGGATCGCCACGAAGGAGGCGCGATCGGCGGCCACGTCGTTTGAGCTGAGTTGGGAGGGGCCTGTGCTCTCGGTGATGCGCCATCTTGGCACCGGTCGCACCGCCTCCGGCCTTTGGGCCGTGCTCTTCGCCGTGTGCGGCGTGGTCCTGATCGTCACCAGCCTGGGGTGCTGAGGGCGCGGCCGAGCCTCCACCTCGCGGATCCGCCCGGGTCCGCCTTCGGGGCCCAGGGGGGCATCGGCCTACCATCGCCCTCATGTCTGAGAGCATTACCCGCGACGACGTGGCCCACGTGGCCCGCCTGGCCCGGCTCGCGCTGACCGACGACGAGCTCGACACCTTCACCGGCCAGCTGGCGGCCGTGCTCGACCACGCCCGCGACGTCGAAGCCCTCGACCTGGCCGACGTGGCGCCCACTGCCCACCCGCTGGCCCTCGGCACCGTGCTGCGTCCCGATGTCGTGGGGCCGACCCTCGACCGCGACGAGGTGCTGGCCTGCGCCCCGCAGGCCGAGGGCGGCCGCTTCCGCGTGCCGGCGATCCTGGGCGAGGCGCCGTGACCCCCACCGCCGCGACCGGCGCCCGCTGATGTCGGAGTCGTTCATCTCCGCACGGGAGATCGCGGCCGGGGTCCGATCCGGGGAGTGGACGGCGCGCCAGCTCGTCGACGAGCACCTCGCCGCCATCGCGGCCGGCGACGGCGAGATCCACGCCTTCCTCCACGTCGACGTCGAGGGCGCCCGCGCCGCGGCCGACGCCGTCGACGCCCAGGTCGCGGCGGGCGAGGACCCCGGTCCGCTCGCCGGCGTGCCCGTCGCCCTGAAGGACAACCTGACCACCCGGGGAGTGCCGACCACGTGTTCGTCGCGGATCCTCGAGGGCTGGCGCCCACCGTACGACGCCACGGTCGTGGCCCGCCTGGCCGCGGCGGGGGCGGTGGCCGTCGGCAAGACGAACCTCGACGAGTTCGCCATGGGCAGCTCGACGGAGAACTCCGCCTTCGGCCCCACCCGCAACCCGCATGACACCACCCGGGTGCCGGGTGGCTCGTCGGGGGGCAGCGCGGCGGCCGTCGCCGCCGGGTTCGCCCCCGTCTCGCTCGGCTCGGACACCGGCGGGTCGATCCGCCAACCCGCCGCGCTCTGCGGGGTGGTGGGGCTCAAGCCGACCTACGGTCGGGTCAGCCGCTACGGGTTGATCGCCTTCGCCTCCAGCCTCGACCAGGTCGGCCCCTTCGCCCGCACCGTCAGCGACGCGGCGCTCGTCCTGGAGGTCATCGGCGGACACGACCCCATGGACGCCACGTCCACCACCGAAGATCAGCCCGACTACGGCGCCCACCTCGACGACGGTGTCGACGGCCTGCGGGTCGGCGTCATCACCGAAATGCTCGAGATGGAGGGCGTCGCCTCCGAGGTGGTGGCCCAGGTGCGGGCCGCGGCCGAGGCCCTCGCCGGCGCCGGGGCGAAGGTCACCGAGGTCTCGGTGCCGGCGGTGACCTACGGGCTCTCCGCCTACTACCTCATCGCCCCGGCCGAGGCGTCGAGCAACCTGGCCCGCTTCGACGGCGTGCGCTACGGCCTCCGCGTCGACGCCCCGACCACGCACGAGATGATGGTCGCCACCCGCACCCAGGGGTTCGGCGCCGAGGTGAAGCGCCGCATCATGCTCGGCACCTACGCCCTCTCGGCCGGCTACTACGACGCCTTCTACGGCCAGGCCCAACGGGTTCGCACCCTGATCACCCGGGACCTCGCCGCTGCCTACGAAGAGGTGGACGTGCTGCTGTCGCCCACGTCGCCGACCACGGCCTTCGCCCTCGGCGACAAGACGGGTGACCCGCTCACCATGTACCTCAACGACGTGTGCACGATCCCGTCGAACCTCTCGGGCGACCCGGCCATCTCGGTGCCCTACGGCACCGGCTCCGACGGCCTGCCCATCGGCGTCCAGGTGATGGCCACCGCCCTGGCCGAGGTCGACCTGTTCCGCACCGCACGCGTCCTCGAGGGAGCGCGGCCATGAGCATCACGTCCTCCGACCCCGCCCGCCGCCCTGAGGGCGCCGGCTCCGCCGCCACGGTGGTCTACAGCACCGTCGACTCCGACGAGATCCACACCGTCACCGCCGGCGGGACCACCTACGAGCTGGTGTGCGGCCTCGAGGTCCACGCCGAGCTGGCCACCGCCACCAAGATGTTCTCGGGCGCACCGAACCACTTCGGCGACGCCCCGAACACCAACATCGACCCCGTCACCCTGGGCCTGCCCGGCACCCTGCCGGTGGTCAACGAGAAGGCGGTCGAGCTCGCCATCCGCTTCGGCCTGGCCGTCGGCGCCGAGATCCGCCGCTCGGTCTTCGCCCGCAAGAACTACTTCTACCCCGACATGCCGAAGGACTTCCAGATCTCCCAGTACGACCTCCCCATCGTGAGCGAGGGCACCATCGAGCTGCCCGGGGGCCACGTCGTCGGCCTCGAACGGGCGCACCTCGAGGAGGACACCGGCAAGTCCGCGCACGTCCACCGACCCCGCCCAGCCGCCCCAGGGGCCGTCGCCTCCGGCGACGCCGACCCATCTCGGCGGGGCGATGGCCGCATCACCGGCGCGGATCACTCCCTCGTCGACTACAACCGCGCCGGCGTCCCGCTGCTCGAGATCGTCTCGCGGCCCCACGTCCGCAGCCCCGAACAGGCCCGCCAGTACGTCTCGGAGCTGCGCTCGATCCTGGTCGCAGCGGGGGTGAGCGACGGCAAGATGGAGGAGGGGTCGCTGCGCGTCGACGCCAACGTCTCGGTGCGCCCCGTGGGCTCGGACGGCCTCGGCACCCGCTGCGAGGTCAAGAACCTCAACTCGTTGCGCAGCCTCGGCCGGGCCATCGAGCACGAGGCCCGACGCCAGGCCGACATCCTCGCCGCCGGTGGGGCGATCGAGCAGCAGACCCGGCACTGGAACGAGGCGACGGGGCGCACCAGCACCATGCGCTCCAAGGAGGAGGCCGACGACTATCGCTACTTCCCCGAGCCCGACCTGCTGCCCATCGACCCCGACCCCGCCTGGATCGCCGAGATCGGCGCCGCCCTGCCGCCCATGCCCGCCGCCCGCCGAGCCGCGCTGGCGGCCGCCACCGGGGTGACCCTGCCCGATGAGACCGTGGCCCTGCTCGTCGAGCGCGACCAGGACGCCCAGGCCACCGCCGCCGTCTCCGCCGGCGCGGACCCGGCTCGCGTGCTGGTGCACGTCAGCCAGAACCTCTCCGGCGAGGGAGGCTCAGATGTCGCCCCGGAGCGCATCGCTGCCCTCGTCGGGCTGGAGACCTCCGGCGCCCTCACCGCCACCCAGGCCAAGACGGTGCTGGCCGAGATGGTCACCTCCGACGCTGCGCCGGCCGACATCGCCACGGCTCGGGGCTTCGAGGCCATGGACACCGGGGCGCTCGAGGCCATGATCGACGAGGTCATCACCGGCCACGAGGACGAGTGGGAGCAGTTCCGCACCGGCGACGACAAGGCCCGGGGCAAGCTCACCGGGTTCTTCGTCGGCCAGGTGATGCGGGCCAGCAAGGGCCAAGCCGACGGCAAGGCCGTCACCGCCCTGCTCCGCTCCCGCGCCAGCCTCTGACCCCGGTCCCCACCGCAACCGGTCGCGATCGGCGTGCCTGGGGCGACGGGATCCGCGGCCAGTTCGGCCGAGGTCTCGAACTGGACGCGATCGGCGTGCCGGAAGCGACGGGATCCGCAACCAGTTACGGGCGAACGGACGGCGACCGGGCCGCCGGGCGTCGGGTCGGTGACCGACGCCACATACGGAACGCTTGAGTTTCGGAACTAGATGGTCTTGGATGGCGGGAATGGACGCCGCCACCATCCACCGCCGGCGCTGGATCGGGCTGCTCGTCTGTTGCCTGAGCCTGTTGGTCATTGGACTCGACAACACGATCCTCAACGTGGCCCTGCGCACGCTGGCCGACGACCTCGACGCCAACACCGGCCAGCTGCAGTGGATCGTCGACGGCTACACGCTCGTGTTCGCCGGGCTGCTGCTCACCGCCGGCAGCCTCGGCGACCGCTACGGCCGACGTTCGGCCCTGTCGGCCGGGCTCGTCGTCTTCTGCGCCGGCTCGGTGCTCTCGGCCTTCGCCACCGCGCCGATCCACCTCATCGGCACACGATCGCTCATGGGCGTGGGCGGGGCGTTGATCATGCCCTCGACGCTGTCACTGCTGACCAGCTTGTTCCCCGACCCGAAGGAGCGGGCCCGGGCCATCGGGGTGTGGGCCGGCGTGTCGGGCATCGGCATCGCCGTCGGCCCCCTGCTCGCTGGCTGGCTGCTCGAGCACTACTCGTGGCACTCGGTGTTCCTCGTGAACATACCGGTCACGCTCGTCGCCCTCCCGGCCGGCTACTTCCTGCTGCCCAACAGCCGTGCTGAGACCAGCTCCAAGATCGACCCGGTCGGCGCCGTGCTGTCGATCGTCGGGCTGGTGGCGCTGGTTTTTGCCATCATCGAGGCCCCCGTGAAGGGCTGGTCGGACCCGACGGTGGCCTCCGCCTTCGTCGTGGCCGTGATGGTGCTCGGCACCTTCGTCTGGTGGCAGCTGCGCTCGGATCACCCCATGCTCGACGTCGCTTCTTTCAGAACCGTCGCTTCACCGCCGCCAGCCTGGCGGTGACGATGGTGTTCTTCGCCCTGTTCGGGTCGATGTTCGTCATCACCCAGTTCATGCAGTACGTGCTCGGCTACTCGCCCCTCCAGGCCGGGATCCGCTCGGTGCCGATCGCTGCCGTGTTGATGACCGTCGGGCCGCTCTCGGCCCGCATCGTCGAGAAGGTGGGCACCAAGCTGGTCGTCGGCGCCGGCATGACGTTCGTGGCGACGGGGCTGGCCGTCGCCTCCACCGCCACCCCCGAGCTGGGCTACCTGGCCCGCCTGCTGCCGGCCCAGCTGTTGATGGGCGCCGGCATGGCGCTGGCCATGGCGCCCGCCACCGAGTCGATCATGGGCTCGCTGCCACGCGACAAGGCCGGCGTCGGCTCCGCGGTGAACGACACCACCCGGCAGATCGGCGGTGCCCTCGGCGTGGCCATCATCGGCAGCGCCCTCGCCGGCACCTACCGCCCTGGCGTCGAGGACCGGCTCGGCTCGACCTTCAGCGCCATCGGCGCCCGCCCGGGTGGCGCCGAGGCCGCCGGCGCGGTGTCGGACTCCATCACCGGCGCCTTCTCGGTGGCCGCTCGGGCCGGCGGCGATCCTCAGCTGATCGACACGACCGCCGGGCGCGAGATCGCCGCCGCGGCCCAGGACGCCTTCGCTGCCTCGATGGGTCGCAGCTTGCTCATCGGCGCCGCCTTCGCCCTCGTGGGTGCGGTCATCGCCCTCGTGTTCCTGCCCGCTCGCGCCGCCGACCCGCTGGCCGATGCCGGCCCGGCCGGCGACGACGACCGGTCCGGCGCCGAACGGCGGGATCCCTCGGGCGAGGGCGGCGAGCCCGAGGTCGCCCCGATCCCGGTCATCACCGGCGACGGCGGCGCCGGCGCCCTGGCCGGTGCCGGGGGCCAGGTGGTCGACTGATGCCCGTGGCCGCCACGTCCGAGCCGATCACCACCCGCCGCGCCGGGCGGCCCCGCGACCCCGGCGCCGATGGGGCGATCCTGCGGGCGACTCTCGACCTGGTGGCCGAGGTCGGCCTGTCGGGTCTCACCGTGGACGCCGTGGCGGCCCGCGCCGGGGTCGGCAAGGCCACCATCTACCGACGGTGGCCGAGCAAGGAGGCGCTGCTCTTCGTGGCGGTGGCCACCCTGTCCGAGGAGCCGCCGGTGCCCGACACCGGCTCGGTGCGCGGCGATCTGATGGAGCTCTTTGCGGGCATGATCGACCGCTTCGCGGATGAGCGCAGCGGTCGCCTGGTCGTGGAGATGGCCGCGGCCGCGGCTCAGGACCCGGCTCTGCTCGAGCTCCAGCGCGAGTTCGTCGACCGTCGCCGCCGGAGCGGGCGGGGCATCCTCCGCCGGGCCGTCGCCCGCGGCGAGCTCGGCCCCGATGTCGACGTCGACCTGGTGCTCGACCTGATCGTGGGCCCGGCGGCCTACCGCTGCTTCCTCTCGCACCAGCCCATCACGCCCGACCTGCTGGTCCGCGCCCTCGACCTGGTGCTCGCCGGTCTGGCCGGCACCGCGCCCGAGGTCGATCGGAGCCCAGGTCCGGGCTGAGCGCGCCACGGTCGGCGGGAGGGAAGGACCCCCGTGGCGCTGATCGTCGGCGTCGGGCCTGGATGCGCCTAGCATCAGCGTCGGCCCGACGGAGGATCTGGTGCACCAGTGAGCGAGCAGTGAGCGACAAGGGGGATAGCCCGCTGAAGGGCGGCATGTCGGTCCCGGGCTACGAGGTCGAGCGGGAGCTCGGCCGGGGCGGCTTCGCCGTCGTCTACCGGGCCAACCAGCCCAAGCTGCGCCGCACCGTCGCCCTGAAGGTGCTCACCAACGTCGACCCGTCCGACGACGACGCCAAGCGCCGGTTCGAGGCCGAGTGCCAGGCCATCGGCTCGCTCTCGTGGCACCCTCACGTCGTCACCGTGTACGACGCCGGCGCCACCGAGGACGGCCTCCCGTTCCTGGCGATGGAGCACCTGCCGTCGGGCTCGTTGCAGGCGAAGCTCGGTGACCACGGTCGGGCCCCGTGGGAGGAGGTCCTGCGGGTCGCGGTGCAGATGTGCGACGCCCTCGGCGCCGCCCACCAGGCGGGCATCCTGCATCGCGACATCAAGCCGGCCAACGTGCTGGCGTCGCGCATCGGCGACTACAAGCTGGCCGACTTCGGCATCGCCCGCTTCGGCGACAGCCAGCGCACCGCCACCGGGGTCATCACCGGCACCGTGGCCTACACCGCTCCCGAGGTGCTCCGCGGCGCCCGGGCCTCCGCCGCCAGCGACCTCTACGCCCTCGGCGCCATGCTCTGTGCGGTGGCCAGCGGGCGCACCCCGTTCGTCAAGGACGCCGATGAGTCCGTCGTGGCCATCATGTACCGGGTCAACACCGAGGACCCGCCGCCGCTCGTCGAGCACGACGTGCCCGACGACGTCGCCCTGCTTATCCACACGCTGATGGACAAGGACCCCGAGAAGCGCCCGGCCTCCGCCCTCGAGGTCGCGCAGTGGGCGCAGCACCTCCAAGAGCGGCGTGGCGTCCAGTCGGTCCCCCTCCACACCGACCCCGACCTGATGCCCGGGCTCCCGGCCGCGGCTCTCGCCGTCGGCGCCGCCACAGCCGGGACGGGGGTGGGCTCCGCCGCCGCTGGGCCCCAGGCGACGCCCCCACCGGCGCCCTCGCCCCACCCGAGCCCGACGCCGCCGCCCCCCCCGGCGGCCCACGGTCAGGGTCCGCCCGCCTGGTACCCCGCTCCCACCCCTCCGCCGCAGCCTGCGTCCTGGGGCCAGGGGACACCGGCGCCGCCACCTGCGTCCTGGGGCCAACCGACGCCTGCGCCGCAGTCCGCCGCCGGTCCGGGCCCGGCCACCGGCTACGGGGTCCAGGGGCACGACCCGCAGACCGGCGGGTACGGCGCCCCGACGGGCGGCCACCCGCCCGCGGCTCAGACCGGCGCCTACTCGCCGGCCACCGGCGGCTACAGCTACGGCGATGGGGGCACCGGATCGTCCGGTGGCGGCGGAAGTGGCGGTGGCGGCAAGGTCGTCGCCATCGTGGCGGTCATCGCCCTGGTGGCGGTCATCTTGATCATCGCCCTCGCCGCCATTGTGGGTGGCGGCGGCGACTCGTCTGCGGAGTCCACCACGACCACCACCGAGGGCGCCACGACCTCCACCACCGAGGAGACCACGACCTCCACCACCGAGGAGACCACGACCGAGTCGACCGCGCCGGCGGGGCCCGGCGAGCCGTACCCCGCGGCCGTGCGCGAGACCTTCATCGACGAGTGCGTGAGAACCGGCGGCACCACCGAGACCTGCACCTGCGGCATCGACGGCATCGAGGAGATCCTCACCCTCGAGGAGTTCGAGGCGCTCGACGAGCAGTTCCGCTCGAGCGGCGGCAGCGAGCTCCCTCCCCAGCTTCAGGACGTGCTGGAGAGCTGCATCTGAGCGGTTCGCGGGTCGAGGAGCCGAACTGGTGGCCCTGCGCAACCTCCGGTCGGACATGCTGCGGAGATGGGCCTCACCTACCGCGTCCCGCACCCTGAGGAGCTCGAGCACTTCACCCGCCCGGTGTGGCGTGGGTTCGGCGAGCCGTCCCCCAGCCCGGAGATGATCGAGGATGAGGCGATGCTGTGGGAGCCGGCGCGCAGCATCGGTGCCCTCGAGGGCGACGAGTGGGTCGGCGGCACCGGCACCTTCACCATGGACCTCACCCTGCCGGGCGGGGCGAAGGTCGCCGCCGCCGGGGTGACGATGGTGGGCGTGGCCCCCACCCACCGGCGCCGGGGCATCCTCACCGAGCTCATGACCCGTCAGATGGACGACATCGCCAGCGGGCCCGAACCCGTCGTGATCCTCACCGCCTCGGAGGCCGTGATCTACGGCCGCTACGGGTACGGGCTGGCCACCCAGGGCGTGCGGCTGCGCCTCGACCCGGCCCGCGCCGCGTTCCGGGCCGACGCCCCGCCGCCGCCGGCCGGTCGGCTTCGACAGGTCACCATCGACGAGGCCCGCGCCGCGCTGCCCGACGCGTACGAGGGCCTCCGCTCCCGGCGCCCCGGCTCGGTGGCCCGCTCCCACGCCTGGTGGGAGACCCACGTGTTCGGTGACCGACCGTTCCGCCGCGACGGGGGCAGTGCCCTCTACGTGCTCGTGCACGAGGACGCGAGCGGTGCCGTCGACGGCTGGGCCACGTACCGGGCCGTCTTCGACTGGGGTGACCGCCTGCCGGGCAGCACGTTGCGGGTCGAGGGCTTCGAGGCTGTCGACGACGCGGTGCAGGTGGCACTGTGGCGCGGCCTGCTCGACCACGACCTCTACGTCGAGGTCGACGTGTTCCACGCCCCGCTCGACGACCCCCTGCGGTGGGCGTTGCGCGACCCCCGGCGGCTGCGGGCCTCGGAGGTCACCGACTGGTTGTGGCTGCGGATCCTCGACGTGCCCGCCGCCCTCGGACCGCGCTGGTGGGGCACCGCCGGGGCCATCGTGGTCGAGGTGGTCGACACCTTCCGGCCGGCCTCCGGCGGTCGCTTCCTGATCGAGGCCGACGCCACCGGCGCCGGGCACGTGGATCCCACCGACCGTCCGGCCGATGTCGTGCTCGGTGCTGAGGAGCTCGGCGCCGTCGCCCTCGGGGGCGTGGCGCCGTCGGTCCTGGCTCGGGTCGGTCGCGTCCGGGCGGAGCGCCCCGGCGCGCTGGCGACGGCTGACGCGCTGTTCCGCTCCGAGGTCGCGCCCCACTGCACCACCATGTTCTGACCTCCACAGCTTCGTACGGATGTTGTCCTCCGTGGCACATCTGCGTACGAAGCTCGGCCGACGGATCACGGCGGAAGGGTGCCCGGTGCGGCGCGGCCGGGTGGGTGATCCGCGCCGGCCACGGCCCACCGGCCCCGTCGGAACCGCACCAGCAACGGCACCAGGCGGGCGACCATCATCAGCGCCAGCGCGGCCCACAGCCAGGCGATGCCGGCATCGGTCACCAACACGAGCCCGGCCAGGGCGAGCATCACGGCGCCGGCTGAGGTCATGGCCCCGGCCAGGTAGCGCAGGTCGCCGGCCCCGATGAGCACCCCGTCGAGGGCGAAGACGACCCCGGCCAGGGGCTGGAGCAGCGCGACCCACATCAGTAGGTCGGCGGCGAGGGCCTCGACGGCCGGGTCGTCGCTGAACAGCCCGGCGAGGGGTGTCCGCACCGCCAGGATCATGAGGCCCGTGGCGACCCCGCCCAGGAGGCCCCAGGCCAGGATGCGGCGTCCGGTGGCCCGGGCCCGGGCCGGCTCCCCGGCGCCGAGGCTCGTGCCCACCAGCGACTGGCCGGCGATGGCGAGCGCATCGAGCGTGAGCGACAGGAACGTCCACACCTCGAACGCGACCTGGTGCCCGGCGAGCGGCACGACCCCGATGCGGGCGGCGACGGCGGTCGTGGCGCCGAAGGCGAGGCGGAGCGCGGCGGTGCGGATCAGCAGGTCGCGGCCCATCAGCCCGAGGCGGCGCAGCGCAGCCGCGTCGGGGCGGAGCGACGCGCCGTGCCGGCGGGCCGCGCCCACGACGCGACGAAGGTAGACCGCGGCGCCACCCGTCTGGGCCAGCACCGTGGCCAGGGCCGAGGCGCCGATGCCCTGGTCGAAACCCTCGATCAGCAGCACCTGGATGCCGAGGTTGGCGAGCGACGTCACCACCGCGACCACCAGTGGGGTGCGGGCGTCCTGGATGCCGCGGAGGTACCCGGTGCCGGCCATGGTGACGAACAGGGCGGGCAACCCGAGCAGCGAGATCCACAGGTACACCCGGGCGTGGCCCGCCACCTCGCCCGTCGCGCCGAGCACGCCGATCAGCCACGGCCCCGCGGCGAACAGCGCTGCCGCGACCACCACGGCGAGTCCGCCGGCGAGCCACAGGCCCTGGACCGCCAGTCGGGCGGCGCCCGCGGGGTCGCCCGCCCCCGTGCGCCGGGCCACCGACCCCGTGGTGCCGTAGGCCAGGAAGATGAAGACCGTGTAGCCGGTGAGCAGGATCGTCGAGGCCACCCCGAGCCCCGCCAGCTCGGGCGTGCCCAGGTGGCCGACGATCGCCGTGTCGGCCAGGACGTAGAGCGGCTCGGCGGCCAGGGCGCCGAGGGCGGGGACGGCGAGGCGCAGGATCTCCCGGCGGGACGCGACCGGCGCCGTCAGTCGACCGTGACCCGGGTGAGGAGCCAGCTGGTGAGACCCGTGAAGGCCGCACCGACCACGAGCGGGACCACGATGCCCGAGGCCACGGTGAGCGAGCCCAGGCGGAGCCCGACGCCGGTGTACTGCGAGAGGATCGAGGCGGTGTAGGCCCGCAGCGAGAGCTTGGCCGCGGTCGCGCTGGCGGTGGCGACGAAGCCCTCCCAGATGAGGATGTAGGCAATGCCCCACACCAGGGCCCGACGGAAGCGCAACCCGAGGGCGGTGAACACCCCCGCGTAGCCGATCGTGCCGACGATGGTGGCCACCGCGGTGGCGCCGACGAGCGCCGGGCCCGCACCGGTCGCCGCCGCCGCCAGCACGAGGGGAAGGAACACGAGCGGCAGGGCAACGGTGATCGAGGCGAGGGTGGCGGCGGCGGCGATCTTCCAGCGGGGCACCGGGGTGAGCCACAGGTAGACGAGGGTGCGGTCATCGACGGTGTCGCCCAGCGACGAGCTGGCGAACATCAGGGCGCAGATCGGCACGACGGTGGTGAAGGCGAAGTTGTTGATGAACTCGGTGCCCGCGGTGACCTGGTCGTCGGCCCCGGCCCGGACGGCGAGGCCCACCAGCACGGCCAGGCCACCCAGGGCGACGATCACCGCGGCGCGGCCCCAGGTGAGCTGGTGGCGCAGGAAGACGCCGTAGAGCCGCCGGAGAGCTCCGGGGGGCGATGTCGCGCTGGGGGCGGCGGGCGGCTCGGACACGGCAGGGGAGGAGGGGGCGGCCATCAGCGGCCCACTAGGTACCGGAACACGGAGTCGAGGTCGTCGTCGAGGGGCACGACCTCCCACAGGTGGGCCCCCGCGTCGCGGGCGACAGCGGCCACGGTGCGGCGCAGGTCACCGACCCGGTCGGTCTCGACGATCACCGAGTCGACGTCGACGACCTCGAGGCCGATGATGCTCCTCGCCGCCAGCAGCCGCCCGGCCAGCTCCTGCGGGCGGTCGGTGCGGATGCGGATCCGGTGCGGCCGGTCGTCCATGAGGTCACGGATGGCCCGGAAGTCGCCCTCGGCCGCGAGCCGCCCCTGGACGATCACCAGCACGTCGGACCCGAAGCGCTCGACCTCCTCGAGCACGTGGCTCGACACGATCACGCACCGCCCCTCGTCGCCCAGGCGGTGGAACAGGTCGGTCATGTGCCGCCGCTGGCGGGGATCGAGGCCGGTGAGCGGCTCGTCGAGGACGATCACCGACGGGTCGTGGACGATGGCCTGGGCCACCTTCACCCGCTGGCGCATGCCCCGCGAGTAGGTGGGCAGGTGGCGAGGGTCGGCGGGATCGAGCTCGACGAGGGTGAGGGCGTCGGCGGCGGCGTCGAGAGCCTGGGGGACGCCGCGGAGCAGGGCGCACGTCTCGACCAGCTCGAGGGCGCTGAGCCGATCGAACACCGTCTCCTGCTGGGGTACCAGGCCGAGCGACCGGTGCACCCCGATGTCGGTGCGGGGGTCGCGGCCGAGCACCCGCACGGTGCCCCGGGCCGGGGCGACCAGCCCGCAGAGCAGTCGCAGCAGGGTCGACTTGCCGGCGCCGTTGGGGCCGAGCAGGGCGGTGACGCCGGCGTCGAGGGTGAAGCTCACCTCCGACACGGCGACCACGTCACCGAACCAGCGGGTGCAGGCATCGACCACGACCATGGCCTCGGAGCTGGCGTCCGCGTCGGTGGGCCCCGTCACCGGGCGGCGCTCGCTCATCGGTGCACCACCTCATCGTGGGTCGCGTCCAGCGCCGGTCCCATCACCGGGCACCGATGAGCGCGGAGGCTTCCGCACGCTCCGCCGTCAGAGAGCCCGTACTGTCTGACTCGCTCGCTGCGCTCGCTCATCGGGTCACCTGCAACCGCTGGTAGCGCGTGCGGCACACCGCCGCGCCGAGCAGGGTCCAGGCCGCGACACCGGCGATCGCCGCCGGCAGGGTCAGGTCGGTGACGAGCGGTTCCTCGCCGTGGATGAGCTGGACCAGGTTGAAGGGACCGTTGATCAGGCTGAGGGCGTAGAGCGACCCGGGCAGCTCGGCCGCCTCGATGAACACCGCCATGAAGAGCGACGAGACCACGACGAGCAGCAGCAGGGCGGCGGTGGCGAACGCCTTGCGGTCGGTGAGAGCCGACACGCCCATCGACACCGCGGTGTAGAGCAGGCTCAGCGCCGCTCCCGCCACCACGATGCGGGCGAAGGTGGCCGCCACCCCGGCCGGTCCGTCGGGTCCGACCCCCTGGAGCATGTAGGCCACGAGCATCAGCAGGGGCGGGCCGACGGTGACCAGGCTGAGGACGGTGAAGGTCGCGGCGGCCTTGGCCGAGAGGTAGGTGTCGCGGGTGAGCGGCGACGCCAGGTAGATGCCGAGCATGCCGGTGCGGCGGTCGGTGCAGAGCACCTCGGGCCCCACGAAGGCGACGAACAGGGTGATGGCGGCCTGGATGAACGGGAAGTACTCGCCGTAGGTCGGCAAGGGATCGATGTCGGTGAGCTCGTCGGTGGGCACGAGGGCCACCAGCCCGATGAACACGATGGCGGGCACGTAGGAGATGGCCACCGACACGACGGGGAGGATCTTCGCCCACGGCGAACGCCGCAGGCCGAGGGCCCGTTGCACGCTCTGGCGCCACACGGTCACGACCGCCCCGCGACCCCCGGACCGGGGGCCGGCGTAGGCCCGGTAGCCCCGGTCGACGATGCGGGCCCGGGGCGCGCCGGGGATGAGCTCAGCCATGGGAGCCCTCGGGGGATCGGGCCTGTCCGCCGACGAGCCCGGCGGAGAGGAACACCTCCTCGAGCGAGCGTCGGCGCGGCTCGAGCCGCCGCACCGGGAGCTCGAGGCGAGCCAGCTCGTCGCGGACGAGGTCGAACACCTCGGGGCCGCCGGTGACGTAGATCCGGGCTCCCTCCACCTGGACCGGGACGCCGCGGGCGGCGACGGCGTCGACCAGGGCGGCGCCGTCGCCGGCCACCTCCACGACGACGCCGCCGGTGCTCGTGGCCTGGAGGTCGCTCAGCGCACCGCTGCTCACGACCCGCCCGGCGTGGAGGATCACCGCCGCGTCGGCCACCCGCTCGACCTCGTCGAGGACGTGGCTCGAGAGCACGACGTGGATGCCGAAGTCGTGGCCCACCCTCCGGATGAGGGCGAGCATGTCGTCGCGCTGGACCGGGTCGAGGCCCTCTGTCGGCTCGTCGAGCAGCACCAGCACGGGGTCGTGCACGATGGCCTGGGCCAGCTTCACCCGCTGGCGCTGCCCGGTCGACATGGTGCCGAGGGGCCGTACCCGCTCCTCGCCCAGACCGACCTGCCACAGCACGTCCGACGCCCGCCCGGTGGCCTCCCGGCGGGGCAGGCCGTGCATCTCGGCGACGTGGCGCACGAAGTCGACGGCCTTCACGTCCGGCGGCAGCGAGTGGTGCTCGGGGGAGTAGCCGACGCGGGCCCGCACGTCGGGTCCCGCCTTCGTGGGATCGAGGCCCAGCACCGCGATGGTGCCTTTGTCGGGCCGGTGGAGCCCGAGGAGGAGACCGAACAGCGTCGTCTTCCCCGACCCGTTGGCCCCCAGGAGACCGGTCACGCCGGGACCCACGACGACGTCCGCGCCGGCGAGCGCGAGCGTCGTCCCCCAGCTCTTCACCACCCCCGAGGCCCGGATCACCATGGTGTCGGCGCCCAGGGCAGCCGGGGCGGCGGGGGCGACAGACGACACGGAACGACCCTACGGCCCGGGGCCTCCTCCCCGTCCCGCCCCGTGGGTGATCCGGGGGCCGTATTGTGCGCCTCACGTGGTGTCGGCGCGCCCGCCGGGGTTCGGGGCGCGCCCTGGAGATGGAGGGGACAGGTGACGGGCGTGATCTTGGCCGCTGGAGGCCTGGTGGAGGAGTCCACCGTTGCGTGGGTGTTGATCGACGTGGCCATCATCTTGGTGGTGGCCCGCTGCGTGGGCGCCCTGTTCCGGAGGATCGGCCAGCCACCGGTCGTGGGCGAGATCCTCGCCGGGCTGATGCTCGGACCGCTCCTGCTCGGCTCGGGCACCGTGACCGAGCTCTTCGGGCTCGACCAGTCGATCAGCGACACGCTGTTCCCGCTCGAAGCCCGCCCGTTCCTGAAGGTGCTGGCCGAGATCGGCCTCATCATCTTCATGTTCGTCGTCGGCCTCGAGCTCGACATGAAGCTGATCCGGGGCAAGGAGCGCCTCGCCGCCGGTGTGTCGCTGACCTCGGTCGTCCTGCCCTTCACCCTCGGGTTCGGCCTGGCGTGGCTCATCCACGACACGTACCTGCCCGAGGGCATCGACTTCCTGCCCTTCGGGCTGTTCATCGGGGCGTCGATGTCGGTCACCGCCTTCCCGGTGCTGGCCCGCATCCTCACCGAACGCAAGATGCAGCGGACCCCGGTGGGGGCCGTCACCCTCGCCTGCGCCGCCATCGACGACATCCTGGCCTGGTCGCTGCTGGCCCTCGTCGTCGCCGTCGTCGAGGCCAGCACCGGGGGCGCCGGGGCCAACCCCGCGGTGGAGCTGGGCCGGGTGATGGGCCTGACCGTCGTGTTCGGCGTCGTCATGTCGGTCGCCGTGAAGCCGGTGCTGGTCAAGCTCAACGAGCGCTTCCGGGCGGTCGGCTTGTCCCCCGACGTGCTGGCCGCCGTGCTGGCCCTGCTGTTCATCGCCGCCTGGTGCACCTCGCAGATCGGCATCCACTCGATCTTCGGGGCCTTCATGCTCGGCATCGTCTTCCCACGCGAGGGCGCCGAGGCCTTCACCCACGCCGTGCTCGAGCGCATCGAGAGCGTCGCCGTGCTCCTGCTCCTCCCCCTGTTCTTCATCGTGACCGGTCTGAACGCCCGCGTCGGCCAGGTCTCGATCGTCGAGTTCCTCGGGGTGCTCGCCGCGGTGCTGGCCGTCGCCTGCATCGGGAAGTTCGCCGGCGCCACCCTCGCGGGGCGCATCCAGGGCATGTCGTGGCGGCGCTCGGCGGCCATCGGCACCCTGATGAACACCCGCGGCCTCACCGAGCTGGTGCTGCTCTCGATCGGGCGGGACAAGGGCGTCCTCGACGACACGCTGTTCACCGCCCTCGTGCTCATGGCGATCATCACGACGCTCATGACCTCGCCCCTGCTGAAGAGGATCTACCCGGACCGCATGGTCGAACACGACGTGGCCGAGGCCGAACGGGCCGCGCTGGGCGATGCCATCTCCTTCCGGCTGCTGGTGGCCATCGACGACCCGGCCCGGGCCGAGCCGCTGGTCGACATGGCGTGTGGCATCGCCCTCTCCCAGCAGCCGGCCGAGGTCGTGCTCACCTCCTTCGAGCAGCAGGAGGAGACCGACGGTCGACAGATCGCCAGCTTCCTCGACACCATCGCCTCGGAGCTCGACTCCCTCCACGGCCTGGAGGAGAGGGTGCGGGCCCGCGGCCTGTCGGTGCAGTCGTTCTCCCAGCGCACGACCTCCCTCGCCGCCGACATCGCCGCCCAGGCCCAGCGCATGGGCGTGCGCTTGGTGCTGGTCGGCGACCGGCGCGACGACCCGCACTGGGTGGCCACCGTGGCCGAGCTCGTGGCTGCGGGGCCGGCGGACATCGGCGTCGTGGTCGCCCCCCTGCCCCGGCCCGGAGCGGCGTCGGCGTCGGGGGCGCCGGTGGTCGAGGTCGGCGACGGCCCCGCCGGCCTCGCCGCCCTGGAGTACGGGGTGCGCCTGGCCCTGGCAACCATCGCGGGGCCAATGGTCGTGGGCCTGGACGAGAGCGCGCGGTCGTCGCGCCGCTACCGCACCGTGCTCGATCGCCTGGGTGCCCTCGGCCGCCCGGGCCGGAGCCTCGCCGCCTCGCTCGAGACGGTCGAGGGGGCCGAGGCCGCCGCCGGGGCGGTGGCCGTCGTGCGCCCCTTCGCCGGCCCCGAGGGCCTGCAGCCCGTCGAGCGGGCCCGGCCCGACGCCGAGCGCTTCGGCTGCCCGGTGCTGCTCGTCGCCCCCGATCCCAACCAGATCGAGCGCACGGGCCTGAACAGCCTCCTCGCCGAGGTCGAGCCCCTCCCGACCCCCGTGGACTGACCGTTCCCCCCGACCCGGAGGGTCACCGCACCAGGCTGGACTCGAACACCGCGGTGCGACGGCCGAGGGCGACGCGCAGGCCGGGGGTGAGCACCACCGACTGACCGGCGGGGATCGGCACCCACTGCTGCTGGGCCTCGTCCCACACGAAGGAGCCGTTGGTGGCCGAGAGGTTCACCAGGTGGACGTCCCACTCGACCAGGCGGAGCTCGGCGTGAGCGCGGGAGATCGACCGCTCGGGGTCATCGACGGGCAGCGGCAGGGCCAGCCCCTCCTGCACCAGCTCGCTCACCTCGGGCTGGCGGCCGACCACGTAGTCCGACGACAGCGAGAAGGTGGCGCCGTCCTCGAAGACCATGACCCCCAGCGGAGGGCGGGGGCCGCGCGTGAGGACCTGGGTGTTCTGCACCATGGAGATGCCGCACGACGAGCAGAAGCGCGAGCGAGGGTCGTTGAAGTGCCCCCGCGAGCAGATGACGCCCTGGACGAGCACCTCGCTGGTGGCCTGCTCCGGGGCCCGCACCTCGGCCGGGTCCAGATCGAGCGGGAGGGCCTCGCGCTCCTCGACCTCATCGGCGTCGAGGGCGCCCAGCAGCTGCGAGGTGAACCCGGCGCCGGTGGCCGCTGATGGCGCCATGGTGGCGGGTTCGTAGGCCGGCGGGGCTTCGCCGACCGGTGGTTCGTAGGCTGGCGGGCCCTCGTCGACCGGCGGTTCGTAGGCGGGCGGAGGCTCGACGACGGGCGCGCCGTGGACCGGCGGTTCGGCTTCGACGGGGGGCTCGTGAGCCACCGGCGCCGTGCCGGGCGGTCCGACGACGGCAGGGTCCCAGGCCGGCGGTTCGTCGACCGGCGGTTCCCAGGCCGGCGGGCCCTGGGCGACCGGCGCCTCGTCGACCGAGGGCGTCTCGGCGGCGGGCTCGACCGGGGGGGCGGACGGCGATGCGGCGGGGCCGCCCCAGCTGGGCTCGTCGGTGAGCGGCGGCTCGGCGGGCAGCGGCTCGATCGGCGGGGAGGCGAAGGCGGGGACGGCCTCGGGTGCGGGGGGCGTGCGGTCCTCGGGCGGTGGGCTCCAGGCCTGGGTCGGGGCGTCGAGCCCGTCGTCGGCCGAGTCGCCCGAGGTGGCCGCCTCCGGCGTCGACGAGGGCGGGATGACACCCATGGGAGCGTCGGTGACGCCGGTCAGCATGGTGAGGGCGAAGCCGCTGCCGGGCGCCGAGCCCGCCTGCACGTCGACGTCGAACACGGCGACGGGCACCGTTTCGCCGGCCCGGTGGGCGACGATGGTGTGGAAGGGCCCCGAGACCTCGCGGTCGATGCCCGTGAGGGTCCCCACGGCGCTGATGACCTGCTCCTCGCCCTCGCCCTGCAGGCGGATCTCGACCGGCCCGTAGGCCTTCACGTAGAGCCCGGCGGGGGTGGCGGCGACGAGGGCGAAACCGGGCAGGCTGGTATCCGCGTCGGCCCCGACCATGGTGGCCAGCTGGCGGGCCAGGTGTCGCCCAGGGACGGCATGGTCGTGGGCCAGCACCTCGTCGACCAGCCGGGCCACGTCGGCGACCGGCGTGCGGGCGGCGACGAAGAGCACGGCACCGGTCGACCGGCACACCAGGCCGTCGGCGCCCGGCGAGGGGGCGAGGCGGGCGGCGGCGAGGTTCATGAGGGGCTCCCAAGGGCGTCGAGGGCGTCGGCGAGCAGAGCGGCGGTGGGGAACCGGGCCGAGAGGTCCTTGTCGAAGCAACCCCGGATCAGCTCGGCCTCGGCGTCGCTGAGACCGGGGTCGAGGGTCGGGGGCGAGGAGAGCACCCGGCGAACGGCGAGGAGGGGATCGCGATCGGGCAGCTCGCCGTAGATGCCCTGGCCGGTGAGCACCCGGTGGAGGGTGACGCCCAGGGCCCAGATGTCGGTGGCCCGCGACGCCCGCTCGCCGCGCATGATCGCGGGGTCGAGGTACTCGACCGACCCGATCGCGCCGAGGCCGGTGATGGTCTGGCCCGGGGCCAGGACCTGCACCAGCCCCAGGTCCGAGAGCTTGGCCCCCTCGTCGGTGAGCAGGACGTTGGCCGGCTTGATGTCGCGGTGGGCGATGCCGGCCTCGTGCAGGTGGTGAGCGGCGCGCGCCGCGGCGGCCAGGGCCCGGATCTGGCCGGCCCGGTCGAGCTCGCGTGCCGGGTGGGCCAAGGACCCGAGCGGGCAGTACTCCATGGCGTAGTAGCAGCGACCGCCCTCCTGGCCCGCGTCGTAGAGCGAGACCAGGTGCGGGCTGCGCACCTTGGCGAAGGTCCGCAGCTCGCGGGTGAGGCGGTGGAACGTCTCCTCGCCCGCGGCGACCTGGAGGACCTTCACCGCCACCTGCGGTGCGGCGATGCCCAGTCGCGGCGGGGCGGCGGCCAGGTAGTAGGTGCCGTTGCTGCCCTCACCGAGGGGCTGGATGAACTGGTAGTCAGCGATGCGATCCATGGTCCCTCGATCAGACGAGCCGGCCGCCGGAGAAGCGCCAGCGGACGAAGAAGATCTTCATCGGCCCGTTCGCCGCTAGCCAGGTGACGATCCAGGTGGTGAAGAACAAGAAGACATACGCCGCCACCGGCACGAACGGCTTGCCGCTCTCGGTCTCGAGCGGGTTGAGGCTGCCGACGTGCAACAGCAGGAAGGTCGAGATGCCCTCGGGGATCATCGTCAGCAGGTGGAACAGCGCCGGCCAGTCCTTCTCCCACCGGAACTGCATGAGCAAGTGGTAGAGCGGCTCCCAGACGAGGCAGCCGAAGATGGCGGTGATCACCAGGGCCGCGAAGGCCAGCTTGTAGGCGGCGACCAGCCCGCTGTCGCCGACCATGTTGTCGATGGTGAAGGCGACCTTGTACCCGTCCTGGCCCGGGGCGTTGACGAGCAGGAACGGCGAGATGAGCAGCGTCCAGAGGGCGCCCACCGTGAACAGCACGAACAGGCGGGTCTGGATGCGTCCGAACAGCACGGGGGTCATCGGTCGAGCTCGGGACGGGGACGGGTGGGTGCGCCCGGGTCGGAGGGCAGAACAGCTCGGTCCGAGCGCCGGGTGCTGATCGTCGCGCTGGGGTCACTCACCTGGTCGCTCGCCCTCTCTGGCCCGGCACCGCGGTCCGAGCGGGCTCGCTCAGGAGCCACTCGGCTCTCGGACCAGGCCGGAGCGTAGCGTCGTCCTCCGGGCTCGTGGTCCGGCTCGGGGAGGGGACCCCACCGGCTGACGGGAGGACCTGTCGGGACCCGGTTGGACGGCCGGACGGAGGTGCGCGACACTCCCGAGCGATGTCCGCTGGCACCTTCCTCGTACTCGGGCCCTAGAGCGCACGCCGCCGGCATCACCCGCGTGCGCTCCCACGACCTCCCCTCGGGGAGGTCGTCGTCGTTTTCGGCGCACCTTCCCGCCACCCCCGCCCTGCCACCCCCACCCGACCGGGACCGAGACCAGGAGACCGAGACACCATGGAGCTGAACGGAGGCCAGTCGCTGATCCGCGCCCTCGAGATGGAGGGGGTGGAGGTCATGTTCGGGCTGCCCGGCGGCGCGATCCTGCCCGTGTACGACCCGGTGCTGGACTCGACGATCCGCCACATCCTGGTGCGCCACGAACAGGGCGCCGGCCACATGGCCGAGGGCTACGCCCACGCCACCGGGCGCCCGGGCGTGGCCATGGTGACCTCGGGGCCGGGGGCCACCAACATCGTCACCCCCCTCGCCGATGCCTACATGGACTCGGTGCCGATGGTCTGCATCACCGGCCAGGTGCCCACGGCGGCCATCGGCACCGACGCGTTCCAGGAGTGCGACATCACCGGCATCACCCAATCGGTGACCAAGCACAACTTCCTCGTCACCGAGGCCGACGACATCCCTCTCGTCATCCGCCAGGCGTTCCACCTGGCCACCAGTGGGCGACCGGGGCCGGTCCTCGTCGACATCCCCAAGGACATCGTGGATCCCACCCACCCCCGGTCGGCCACGGGCTGGGACTGGCCGACCGACGAGGAGGTGGCACGCTCCCTGCCCGGGTACCACCCGGCGACCTCCGGTGACCCCGCGGCGATCGAGCGGGCGGCGGAGATGATCCTCGCCGCGAACCGCCCGGTGCTCTACGTCGGCGGCGGCGTCCTGAAGGCCCGGGCCGCCGAGGTCCTGCGCGAGCTGGCCGAGCTCACCGACATCCGCGTCGTCACCACGCTCATGGCCCGGGGCGCCTTCCCCGACAGCCACCCCCAGTGCCTGGGCATGCCGGGCATGCACGGCAACTACACCGCCGTCACCGCCATCCAGCGCTCGGACCTGCTCGTCGCCCTCGGGGCCCGCTTCGACGACCGGGTCACCGGCAAGGTCGACGGCTTCGCCCCCGACGCCCAGGTCATCCACGTCGACATCGACGCTGCCGAGCTGGGCAAGGTGCGCCGCCCCGACGTCCCGATCCACGGCGACTGCCGGCTGATCATCGAAGACCTCGTCGCGGCCGTGCGGCGCCAGCAGGCCGCCGGGTCCACCACGCCCGACCGCACCCCGTGGAGCTCGACGATCAGCGGGTGGCAGGAGCGCTACCCGCTGGCGTACGAGGCCCCTGAGCCCGGCGACCACCTCAAGCCCCAGATGGTGCTCGAGCACCTGCGCACCTCGGTGCCCGAGGACACGATCCTCGCATCGGGGGTCGGCCAGCACCAGATGTGGGCCAGCCAGTACTGGACGTTCCGCCACCCCTACACGTGGGTGAACTCCGGCGGCCTCGGCACCATGGGCTTCTCGGTGCCCGCCGCCATCGGCGCCAAGGTCGGTCGCCCCGATCGCATGGTCTGGGCCGTCGACGGCGACGGGTGCTTCCAGATGACCGCGCAGGAGCTCGTCACTGCCTCGGCCGAGCGCATCCCGGTGAAGGTCGCCATCTTGAACAACGCGTACCTCGGCATGGTGCGCCAGTGGCAGGAGATGTTCTACGAGGAGCGCTACTCCGAGGTGTACCTCTCGCCCGACCTGCCCGACTACGTGAAGTGGGCCGAGGCCATGGGCTGCGTCGGGATCCGGGTCGAGTCGCCCGAGGAGATCCAGCCGGCGATCGACAAGGCCAACGACATCGACGACCGCCCCGTCGTCGTCGAGTTCCGCACCGACAGCCGGGAGAAGGTCTTCCCCATGGTCCCGCCGGGCAAGACCAACGACGACATCCAGGTCCCCCCGTTCCAGGCCGGCGGCGAGGTCGGCACCGGCGAGGGGGGCCACTGATGGGCCGGCGCGACGCCCTGCCGGGAGACGAGGTCACCCACCACGTCCTCTCGGTGCTCGTCGAGAACCGATCCGGCGTGCTCTCCCGGGTGGCGAACCTGTTCTCCCGGCGGGGCTACAACATCGTCTCTCTCGCTGTGGCCCCCACCGAGGATGCGGACTTCAGCCGCATCACCGTCGTCGTCGACGTCGAGTCCTCCCCGTTGGAGCAGATCGTCAAGCAGCTCGACAAGCTGGTGAACGTGGTCGAGATCAGCGAGCTCGACCCCCGCCACTCGGTCGAGCGCGAGCTGCTGCTCGCCAGCGTGTCGGCCCCCCCGGCCACGCGGGGCCAGGTCGTCGAGCTGGTGCAGATCTTCGAGGGGCGGATCCTGGCCGTCACCCACGAGGAGCTGACCGTGTCACTCGAGGGTCACCCGACCAAGGTGGACGACTTCGAGGAGATGCTGCGACCCTTCGGCATCCGTGACATCCAGCGCACCGGGCGCGTCGCCCTACCCCGCCTCGACCGGGCGCCCGAGCCCGCCCCCGCGGGCTCGCCCCGCACCTGATCTCCGGGGCGATCCCGCCCCACACTGAACGGGAGCCTGCTCCCACCGATGAAAGGCACTGCACAGATGGCCACCGTGTCCTACGAGGCTGACGCCGACCGCTCACTCATCGCAGGGAGGAAGGTCGCGATCCTGGGTTACGGCTCCCAGGGCCACGCCCACGCCCTGAACCTGGCCGACTCCGGCATCGACGTGCGCGTCGGGCTCCGGGAGGGCTCGTCCTCCGCGACCAAGGCCCGCGAGGCCGGCCTGGCGGTGGCCGGGCTCTCCGAGGCCACGGCCGAGGCCGACATCATCATGATCCTCCTGCCCGACACCGAGCACGAGGCCGTCTTCACCGAGCACGTCGCGCCCAACCTGAACCCGGGCGACATGGTGCTCGTGGCGCACGGCTTCAGCGTGCGGTTCGGCTACGTGACGGCGCCCGAGGGCGTCGACGTCGCCCTCGTCGCGCCCAAGGGTCCCGGCCACCTCGTGCGTCGCACCTACGTCGAGGGCGGCGGCGTGCCGGCGCTCGTCGCCGTGCACCAGGACGCCTCCGGCGCGGCCCGGGGTGTGGCGCTGGCCTACGCCGATGCCATCGGCGCCAGCCGCGCCGGTGTGCTCGACACCACGTTCGAGGAGGAGACCGAGACCGACCTCTTCGGCGAGCAGGTCGTGCTCTGCGGCGGGTTGACCGCCCTGGTGCAGGCCGGCTTCGAGACCCTCGTCGACGCCGGGTATCAGCCCGAGTCGGCCTACTTCGAGTGCCTCCACGAGCTGAAGCTCATCGTCGACCTCATGTACGAGCAGGGCATCGCCGGCATGCGCTACTCGATCTCGACCACCGCCGAGTACGGCGACGTCACCCGCGGCCCCCGCATCATCACCGACACGGTGAAGGCGGAGATGAAGACGATCCTCGATGAGATCCGCTCGGGCCGCTTCGCCGAGGAGTTCGTCGGCGAGATCAAGGGCGGCGGCTCGCGCTTCGACGCCCTGCGCCAGGCCGGCAAGGAGCACCAGATCGAGACCGTCGGCGCCGAGCTCCGCGGCATGATGCCGTGGATCTCCCAGGGCAAGACCAAGGTCGAGGACGCGAGCGGCGGCGACTGAACGTATTGCGATCGCCCGCCTTCGACGGCACCTGGCGGCCTGTGGTCACTTATTAGTGTTCACAGACCGCAACGCTGTATCCTGGCGGCATGGCCCGAACGACCGAGGCCGATCTGGTAGCTCAGGGCGAGACTGCGTTCGCTCGCGCCATCAAGTCCCTCGGCCATCGTGCGATCGAGACGCCTGGCGACGTGGGTTGGGACCTGAACGTGACCGTGGACGGGATCGAGGTCCCGGTCGAGACAAGGGCGGCCTCGGTGGTCACACCGGAGACGGTCGCCCGCATGCTCGCCTCGGTGGACAAGCGAAGCAAGGCCGTCGCCTGCGTCGCCGTGGGCGACCTGATCACCGGCCCGGCGCAACAGGCGCTCCGAGACGCCGGTTGGGGGTGGCTCGACCGCCGGGGACACCTCGTGGTCCGGGCCAAAGGTGTGCACATCGATGCTGACGTTCCACCCGATGAGCGACTGACCGCTGGAGGACCACCGAAGCCGATCTCGGGTACCGCAGCGATCTCGTGGGCCGCGGCGCTCCTGCTCGCACCGGAGGATCCGCCTTCGATGCGTGAGGTTGCGCGTCGGGTCTCGATCTCGCATTCGGCGATCGTCGCGGCGGCGAAGAAGCTCCGGGCGGCGTCGTTGGTCCGCTCCGACGGTCGCCCCCTCGTTCCCGAGCTGTTCTGGACCTTGGCGGAGGAGTGGCATCGCAGCCCGGTTGCTCTCGCTCAGCTCCCACCAGTCGGCGATGCCGACACCTACGGCGCGCTCGGCATGAACCTCGACGAGGACGGCCCCGGATGGGCCGTCGCCGGGACCGTTGGCGCCGTCGTGTGGGGAGCGCCGATGGCGATCGGGGGCGCCTATCCACTCGACTTCTACGTCCCCTCGGCAGTCGAGCTGCGCCAGGCCACACTCCGCCTCGGCGAGGCAGCGCGCTCCGAGGACCGGGCCTGCACCGTGGCCGTGGCTCCGACCCCGCTCGTCTGCGCGTCGCGCGACGACCGCGAGACCAGCGAATGGGGCCACTGGCGCTTCGCCCACGGCCTGTTCGCGGCCCTCGACCTTGCGCAGGACCAGGCCCGGGGGGGCGAGATCCTGGCCGAATGGGACCCGAAGGACTTCACGCGTGTCTGGTGAGCGAGTCGTCCTCGCCGGCGGCGCTGACGGGAACGCGGCCCGCCTGGTGAAGGCGACCGCACGGCTGGCTGAGGCGGACCTCGGTCCTCACGCGCTGATCGGGGGACTCGCCGTGATGTGCCGTCTCGCCGCTGTGCACCGCGCGACTCAGGACGTCGACACGGTCACCGAGACCACGGCACCGTCGGCGGTAGAGGTGATCGCGTCGAGCATCGGGTCGACCGACCTCTCCAACCCAAACCGGGTGCTCGTCGATGGCGTGAAGATCGACGTGATCGACACCGAGGGCTTCCGGCACGAGGACCTCGACGGCGTCGGCCCGGAAGATCGGCTCTTCGTGATCAGCCATCGTTGGGCACTCGACACGGCGACGGGTACCGAGATCGTCGCCGGGGGCGCGGTGGCTGCGATCCGGGTGGCGACGCCGTCGGCGCTCGTGGCCATGAAGTCGGGTGCGGTGCTCCGCGGTCGTCCCCGCGACCCGCGCAAGCGGGCCTCGGACCTCTATGACGTGTACCGGCTGCTGCTGGAGTACGACCGAGCCGGGGCCGTCGCCGAGTCATTGACGGCGGCACCGTTCCGGCTCGGCAGCCTGGTTGGCGATGCCCTCCGCACGCGGATCGTCGATGAGCCCGAACGTGCTGTCCGCTGGCTGCTCGGTGGAGGTCAGGAGATGGGCGCTGTCACCCCCGACGACCTGAGCGACGTGGTCGGCCCACTCGTCAACCGGCTGCTGAGCTGACCGTGTCGCGGGTGCGGTCCGCTCGTCGGACGGCGACCGTCGTTGGCACTCCGATTGGCACTCCACGGGGCGCCACGGGGCCGGATTCGGCAGCAGTCGCCGGACTGTGCGCTCCACCTGAGCTGGTAGAGCGGCAGTCGACTCCACCAGACGGACCCGTCGGAAGCGTCTACGGATCAGAAGGTTGGGGGTTCGAGTCCCTCCAAGCGCGCTGAAGTCCCCGTGTCAGAGGCCGTCTTCGGCGGAGGCCCTTGTCCGGGGCACTGCCGTGAGGGGCGTGAGGGAAGCAGGAGCCCCGGAAGCGTCCGGGATGCTGCGTCTCACCCCCGCTTCTCACGACGCGTCAGTTCCGAGCACGACGGTGTGCACCAGGGCGGCAGGGTCAGCTGGTACGTCGAGGGCTGGTCCGGCCGGGGCCCTCTGACGGCCGCCAGCAGCAGGTGACCAAGCAGGCTTCGCCACCACGGCGGACGCCGCCCGGGCCCGGCGGAAGAACCTCGACGAGGTCGACGGGCGGCCAGCAGTTCGTCGCTGCCCGATGAGCTGTGCCCCGATCGGGAGCCCGTTCGCTTTGTGGTGCAGCGGGAACGAGAGCCCGGGTTCACAGAGGCGGTCGTCCGGCCGTGGTGTCGACGAGCGCTCGGACGGTCATCTCGAGCAGGGTCTCGAACTCATCATCGGTGAGGTCGGAGTTCTCGACGAACCGTTTCGAGATGAGTGGTCCCTGGATGATGTGCATGGCCAGCTCCACGTTGGTTGTGGGAGGGAGCTCTCCACGGGCGATGGCGCGTTGAAGAGCCACCACGGTCGGACCTCGTGGTTGAATCCGTTCCTGCCTGAACAGCGCGGCGGCCTCCAAGCTGTGCATCGCCCGTGTGAGCATCCACGCGAACACCTCGCGGTTGATGGGCGAGCTGGCGATGTCGAGGTAGTTCCGCTGGATCTCACGCAGATCACCGATGAGCGAACCCGTATCGGGCCCGACGGTCTCGCTCACGCTCGCCGTCGCGGCAGCGAACACCAGGCCGTCGATCCCACCGAAGTGCCGGTACAGGGTCGTCTTCGCGACCCCGGCCCGGCGGGCAACCGCTTCGATCGACACCGCGCCGATTCCCTCCTCGACGAGGATCTCGGTGGTCGCCCGGAGCAGCTTGGCTCGAGCGGCTTTGCTCGGTGGGCGACCCATGACGCTACGAACCGTACCGGACGATGAGATCGAGCCAGACGCAGCCAAGGTGCGGGCACCTGCTATTCCGATACGTATCGTTGCGTTATTTGTGGTGCGCTGGTAGGTTCCGCCCCACCCGAACGGCGAGCCTGACGACGTCAGCCGCCGATGAGCCGAGGAGAGGGCACACATGACCGCCGAGACGACGTTCAGACCGTTCACAGTGAACGTGAGGCTCAAGATCTCGGCGCTCTGGACGTCGATGCTGTTCCTGTTCGCCTACGTCGACCACTTCAGCCTCTACCGACCTGACGTCCGGGCCGACATCGAGGCCGGCGAGATCGGCGGGTTCACGGTCGACCAGTCGTTCCTGCTGGGGGCCACCGCCTACGTCGTCGTCCCCAGCCTGATGGTGTTCTGCACACTCGTCCTGCGACCGCCAGTCAACCGACTCGTCAACATCGTGCTGGGCATCGTGTACGCGGTCACCATCGTCGCAGGCGCGATCGGCGAGTGGAGCTACTACGTCTTCGGCAGCGCCTTCCAGGTCGCACTGCTCGCGGCCATCGTCTATTTTTCCTGGACCTGGCCGAAGGAAACGGCACCGACGCGCACGACCGGACGAGAGGCCACACCTCACCACATCCAAGCCACTGCTCCGTAACGCGCCCGCCCCAGGTGCGCACCCATCACGGCGAGCGTCGCGAGAACCATCCCTGTGCCCGGTCCGACAAGCTCTCCGTAGCCCGACGAGAGCTTCGCGTAGGACACGATGATCCCTACCGATCCCTCGCCCCAGGAAGGTCGCGCTTCGAGCGATGATCCGCCTCGTACGGCGCCTCGGGATCCGCCTGATCCTGCCGACACCGGCGACGGTAGCTTCGCGTCCTGCATGAGGGCATCCGGAACTCGACTCAGGCGCGGGGCGCCTACGCGGGTGAGGCGACGCGCATCCCGAGCTGACGGGCGACTGCCGCCATGCGCGCGTCGTAGGTGACGAGCCCGCCGAGGTCGGCCCCGAGGCGCTCAGCGGTCGCCAGGTGGATCGCGTCGAGTGACCGCAGCTCGCTCGGTGGCATCTGCCCCGCCGCGTCGAGCACCCGGTCGTTGAGGCGGACGAGGTCGCAGCGGGCCAAGACCCGGCGGCCGGCGACGAGGGCCGCATCGCCGCCGGGCAGCAGCGCTCGCAGCACCTCGGTCCGAGCGAGGGCACTCGACACCCACGGTCGCCGCCGCCGCAGATGACGGCGCAGCGCATCGGACTCGGGTTCGCGGACTGCCAGCTTCACGATCGCCGAGGAGTCGAGGTAGACGGCGGCCATTCAGCGTTCGTCGCGTCGCAGTCGTGCCAGCACCGCTGAAGGCAGATCGATGTCCGCTGCGAGCATCAACGGCTCAGGCAGGTCGTCGATCTCCCCGGTCGCGGGTGAGACCTCGCCCGTCGCCCGCATCCGTTCGAGCGGGTTCCCCTCCGGGACGGGTCCGAGGAGAGCGACGGGGCGACCACGATCGGTGATCTCCACGGTCTCTCCCCGCTCCACGAGTCGCAGCAGCTCGCTGGCTCGCTGCCGAAGCTCCCGCACACCCACCGACCTCATGAGCTACACGTAGCACATCACCTCCGGATGGACCAGCGCGGGCGGTGATGTCGATGGTCGACCGCCAAAGCGGACGCGACCTCCGGTCCTGCGCCGACTGAGCTCAGGCGGGCGGGAGGGGTTTGTGGCGGGCCCACTTGGCCCACTGCGACATGCTGCGCAGGGGACCGATCTTCTGGACAAAGCCGCGCCGGGCCAGGTCATCGGCGATGCGCAGCGAGGAGTACTGCAACCCGAGGAACGTGTCGACCCCGGCGAAGTAGCCGCCCAGGGTCATGGTGCCCATGGCGTAGATGGTGCCGGGCCCGCTCTGGGTGCCGCGGACCTCGAAGTGGCGTTCGACGTCGAGGCGGCCGAGGGGGTTGAGCCCGGCGCCCGAGTGGTCGAGCAGGTCGGCGAAGAGGCGGTGCTCGCGGATGTTGGCCTCCAGCCCGGTGGCGTCGACGATGAAGTGCGCCGGCACCTCGAGGATGCTGCCGTCCTTGGCCACCACCCGGGTGACCACGGTGCCGTTGGTCCCGGGGACCACCGAGTCCACGGTGCCGACGTAGGTGCGGTACCAACCTTCCGCGCGTCCCCGGGCCAGCTGCTCCTTCCAGTCCTTGCGGGCTGGGGTCGTGGTGCCGGCCAGGCGCTTGTAGTACGCGGCGCGCTCCTCGCCCTCGAGCCTCTCGAACTTGACCTTGTTGGCCCCGCCCCACGACGACTTCGGCCAGTTGAAGCCCTGGTAGATCCAGCCGTTGCGGGCCTTGCGGCGCTCGAAGATGGTCGGTCCGAAGGTCTCGGTGCGGAAGGTGCGGAACAGGTGGAGGATCTGGGTCTGGAGACCGTACGTGTCGCGGTCTTCGATCAGGCGCTGGAGCACGCGGGAGGCCACGATGCCGTTGCCCCGGATGACCACCACGCCCGGCCGCCGGCGGAGCTCCTCATAGACGTGCTCGTGCGGCTCGTAGGAGTTCACGACCCGGACGTAGTCGTCGTGCGCGGAGCGGTAGGCCTGCAGGTCAGGCAGGAAGGCCACCCCCGGGTAGCCGACCGCGAGGTGGACATAGGTCGACCGGAAGGCGATGCGCTTGGTCGCGCTGGTGCCCTGCGGGGGGGTCAGGATGGTGAAGTAGCCGCCGCCGTAGCGGCGCCGGGTCATGCGCACCTGGCCCTTCGACACCATGTCCCAGTAGCCGATGCGGGCGGCCTCGCGCTCCATGCCCTCGAACACCTGGCCGGCGCGGGGCGTGTAGTAATCGTTGAGGATCGGCTCGGTGCACACGTTCCACACCGGTGCCAGCTTCTTGTCGTTCCATGCTTCGCGGAACGCGTAGCTCGGGAACCCCCACAGGTTGTCGGGCATCGACTGCGAGTCGGACCGCAACCGCTCGCGGCGCGGGATCTGCGAGACCTTGGTGAGGTACTCGTAGGTCTGCCAGGGCACGTCGAGGTTGGTCAGCACCCGCATCTGGTGGGCCGGCATCCCGGCGATGCGCAGGAAGTCAGCCATCACGAAGCTGCCGATGCCGCCGCCCACCGACACCAGCGGCACGTCGTAGATCGGGATGCCCGCATCGGCGACCATCTGGTCGGTCCACACGTCGGTGGCGATGAGCCCGGGCGTGAGGTCGCCGGGCGCGGTCTGGTCGACGGGGTCGGGGATGGCCTCCGACAGCGCCGAGCTGTTGATGCTGATGGTCGAGTTCGGATCGCTCACAGGTCCCCCTCGGCGGTGGCCGGTGGCTCCCGCCTCGTCGTTAGATCGGATGGTGGGTGGGGCCGGTCGGGTCGGCCGAGGTCGGCGTCGCGGCGCGGCGATCAGGCGAGGGGGGCCTCGGCGAAGGTGGAGTCGAACCGCTTGCACCAGACCTGCACCGTCTCGACCGCGGCCGGGTCGATGTCGGTCGGCAGCTCGTAGTTCTGCGAGCCGCGGTTGCCCTTCAGCTCGCCGAGCTCGACCCGCTCACCGCCGACGACGGCCGCGGCGTAGAGGTCGGGGCCGTTGTCGGTGGAGAAGTCGTCGTCGAAGCGCACGAAGGTCTGGTTCCCGTCGGTCAGGAGGCTGACCGTTCCCTCGCCGGGGTGGTCGCGGGCCTCGAAGGCGCCCGACGCGGCGACGGTGACCGCCGCGCCTGCGTCCCCTGTGGGCTCCTCGTCGGTGCCCTCCCCGCCCTCGCCGGCCGCATCGGTCTCGCCTGCGGGCGTGTCGTCGCCGGCTTGGGCCCCGGAATCGAAGGTCGGTCCCGCTTCGGCCACCTCCGCGTCGGTGACGAGGGTGTGCACCTCGAACACGCCGAAGGCGAGGACGCCGGCCACGAGGAGGGCGACCACGACGCCGCCGATGACCAGGGGCATCCGGCTCCGCTTGGGTGGCCGCAGGTGGGGCGGAAGCTGGTGGTCGGGATTCGCGGTGGTGGTCATCGGTGCCTCCGTGGCGTTCTCGGTACTCGACGGTCGAGGGGTGGACGGTCGGGGCTGAACCTACGGGCGTCCAGCCGACGGCGGTAGGGGTGCGGGTGCCCGGGGACGGGCGCCCGGTCGGCCATCACGGCGCGGGCTCCGGCTCCGGTTCGGCCTCGGTGCCGGGGGTGTTCAGCTGGGCGACCGACGTGTCGAAGAGCGGGCCGGTCATCGCCGTGGTGACGAGGGCCATCACCACACCGCCGAGCTGGAGCAGCGGGCTGATGGCCCCGGCCTCCACCGCCACCAGGGCGGCGACCAGCACCAGCAGGCCACGGCAGTTCATGAGCACCCCGATGACCCGGCCCTCGGCCCACGACAGCCCGCCCAGGCGGGCAAAGACCGCGCCGCCCACGAGCTTGCCGACGATGCCGGCGACGACGAGCACGATGATGCCCGGGACCGCGGCAGCGGTGAGCGCGGTGAAGTCCGTGTTCAGACCGCTGAAGGCCAGGAAGATGGGCAGCAGGATCACCGCGGTGAACTCGCCGATGCGGTTGGTGAGCTCACGCCACATCTCGGGGCGGGGCTCGGGGATCACCAGCCCGGCGATGAACCCGCCCACGATGACGTTGATGCCGATGCGGTCGGCGACGTAGCCGGAGGCAACGGCCACGCCGATGAACAGGGCGAAGGCATCGGGGCTGAGCTTCCCGGTGCGGGCGTAGGACCGGCCGAGAGGGGCGAGCAGGCGCTTGACGACGAGGAGCATCACCGCGATGTAGATCGCGGCGATGACCCAGACACGACCGATGTCGAGGAGGTCCTTCTCCTTGGCCACGCCGTCGGCGCTGGCGATGATCAGGAACATGAGGATGGTGACGACGCCGGCGGCGGCGATGCCGGTCGCGCCCATGGGGCTCGTCGTCAGTCCCTTCTCCTGCAGGATGCGGGCCATCACCGGGAAGGCCGTGACCGACAGCAGCGCGCCGACGAAGAGCGTGAAGCCGAGCCGGTTGGGAGAGGCGTCGGTGCCGAAGCCGGGCACGAAGTCGGAGTTCCAGAGGATCGGGGCGATCACGAACGCCAGGGCCACGGGCACGAGGACGGCGCCCACGGAGACGAGGCCGATGCCCTTCTCCTTGCCCTTGAGGGTGCGGGCGTTGACCTCGATGCCGACGAGGAACATGAAGAAGACGAGGGCGACCTGGCCGAGGAGGCCGAGCACCCCGCGGGCCTGGGCCGGGAACAGGCACGACGACACGCTCGCCACGAACGGTGACCCGTCAGCGGTCGTCGCCGGGTTCGAGACGTCGCAGTGCAGGAAGTCGGGCGGGTTGGCGAGCTCGAACAGCTTGGGGCCGAGCAGCGTCGGCCCGAGCAGGATGCCGGCCACGATCTCACCGACGACGGCGGGCTGGCCCACCTTGCGGGCCGCGGCGCCGCACAGGCGCGCCGCGATCAAGATGATCACGATGTCGAGCAGCACGAAGGCCACGACGACGCCCGGTCGCAACCCCGAGGGCGCGAACGGCATCGGTACCTGGGCCAAGGACGTTGGTCCCACTGGTCGACCTCCCCATTCGCCGCCGGCCTGCCTCGGCGGACGCGCTGACAGTACGCCCGGGTCCCGTCGGCTGTCACCCGTAACGGGTGGAGGTCCCCTACCACGGCGGGGCGCAGGACCAGGGCTGCGCCGGGGACCGATTCCTGACCCGCTTGGTCGGGTTTGGCGGCTAGGGTGGCGACATGACTTCACCCGACTGGGGTTTCGAGACCCGACAGATCCATGCCGGCCAGGCGCCCGACACCGCCACCGGGTCGCGCGCCGCCCCCATCTACCAGACCACGTCGTACCAGTTCCGCGACAGCGCGCATGCCGCCAGCCTCTTCGGGCTGGCCGAGGTCGGCAACATCTACACCCGCATCATGAACCCGACCACGGCGGTGGTCGAGGCGCGCGTCGCCGCCCTCGAGGGGGCGCCCGACACCACCCTCGGCATCCCCGGGGCCCTGGCGGTGGCGTCGGGCCAGGCCGCCGAGACCTTGGCCATCTTGAACCTGGCCGAGGCCGGCAGCCACATCGTCGCCTCCGCCGCCCTCTACGGCGGCACCTACAACCTGCTGCACTACACGCTGCCCAAGATGGGCATCGAGACGACGTTCCTCGACGACCCCGACGACCTCGACGCCTGGCGAGCCGCGACACGGCCCACCACCAAGGCGTTCTACGGCGAGAGCATCGGCAACCCCCGCAACGACTTCCTCGACATCCGCGGCGTGGCCGACGTGGCCCACGAGGCCGGCGTACCGCTCATCATCGACAACACGGTGGCCACGCCGTGGCTCATCCGCCCGTTCGAGCACGGCGCCGACATCGTGGTGCACTCGGCGACCAAGTTCATCGGCGGCCACGGCACATCGATCGGCGGGGTCATCGCCGATGCCGGGTCGTTCGACTTCGGCGCCCACACCGAGCGCTTCCCCCAGTTCACCGAGCCCGACCCGAGCTACCACGGCCTCCAGTACTGGCCCGCCCTCGGCGCCGGCGCCTACATCCTGAAGGCCCGGGTGCAGCTGCTGCGCGACCTCGGCCCCGCCATCAGCCCGTTCAACTCGTTCCTCCTCCTCCAGGGGCTCGAGACGCTCAGCCTCCGCATGGAGCGCCACAACCTGAACGCCCTGAAGGTCATCGAGCTCCTGGCCGGTCACCCGCAAGTGGAGTCGGTCCAGTCCGCCGCCGTGCCCGGTTCGCGCTGGCACGACCGGGCCAAGGAGCTCAGTGGCGGCAAGGGCTTCGGCTCGGTGCCGGCGTTCGTCATCGCCGGCGGCAAGGAGGCCGGGACGCGATTCGTCGAGGGCCTCACGCTCCACAGCCACGTCGCCAACATCGGCGACGTGCGCAGCCTGGCCATCCACCCGGCGTCGACGACCCACTCGCAGCTCAGCGAGGTCGAGCAGACCTCCTCCGGCGTGGCCTCGGGCCTGGTGCGCCTCTCGGTCGGGCTCGAGTCGATCGACGACATCCTCGCCGATCTCGAGGCCGGGTTCACCGCCGCCAAGTAGCCCCTCGCGCCACCCACGTTGGACCGAGGTCCGCAGTGCCTCCACTGTCACAGCCTCTGGGTAGCGTGAGGTTCATGGCCCTCGCAGCGTCGGCCCCGAAGATGACGGCCGAGGAGTTCTTCGCGCTCCCCGGCGAGCTGCCTCACCCCCAGCTCATCGACGGGGAGCTCGTCGTGTCCACGCCCACCGCCGGTCACCAGCGCCTCGTCGCCGAGCTGATCGGACTCTTCCACGTCCACCGCCAGAGCCACCCGGGCTGCGGGGAGCTGGGCATCGAGATCGACACCGTCCTCGACGAGGTCAACGTGTATGCGCCGGACCTTTGGTGGGTGCCCGATGGTCGGCGGCTCGCCGATGACCAGAGTCGCTTCGGTTCGCCCCCGCCGCTGGTGGTCGAGGTCCGCTCCCCCTCCACCTGGCGCTACGACATCGGCAGCAAGCTGCGCCACTACGAGGCGGCCGGCGTGGCCGAGGTCTGGCTCGTCGACACCGCGGCTGACGTCGTCCTCGTGTTCCGCCGACGCACGTCCGACGCCACGACCTTCGACGTCGCCCTCGAGCTCACCACCGCTGACACGCTGGCGACACCCCTCATCGACGGCTGGACGATCGACCTGGGTGAGCTGTTCATCCGCTGACCCCGACAGGCCACGCCGACGGCATCCTGCAGGGCGTCGACGACGACGGTGCCGTCGCGACCCGCAGGTAGCCTCGGCCCATGACCGAGGCCTCGCTCACCTACCGCTGGAGCCGGGAGGGGTTCGTGCGGGCGTGGGAGGCCGGTGCCTTCGACGCACGGGTGGAGTACGTCGAGGGAGAGGTGGTCCCCGTGGTGATCGGCGATTGGCACGGACTGGTGACGGCGAGCATCGTCGCTCGCCTCCGCCACCCGACGGTGACCGTCACCCAATCCACGCTCCCGGCGGCGGGGTCGCTGCCCGACCCGGACTGCTGGGTGCGGCGCAGGGGCGCCGAGCCGGTCGGACGCGTGGCGCCACGGCTCCCGGAGTGGAACCCCGACGATGTCCTGCTCGTCGTGGAGGTCTCCGACGAGACCGTCACCTTCGACCTCACCACCAAGGCTCGCCTGTACGGGTCGGCCGGGTGCGCCACCTACTGGGTCGTCACCCGTGAGGCCGTCTACGTGCACACCGAACCGACGCCCGATGGCTACCGCCACCGGACCGAGCTCCGCCCCGGAGACCTGGTCCGCGCGCCGTACCTCGATGCGGACCTGCCCGTCGAGGCCCTCATCGCCGTCGAGTCCTGACGACGCGCCACGGAGCCCCTCGCGCCGCGAACCTTGGACCCAAGTCCACCGTGGTGGCGGACATGGATCCAAGGTTGGTGCCCGTAGGCTCGGCCCGGCGATGGGACAGGTGGCGGCGATCCTCCGGTCAGCGCGGCCGAGGGCATCGTGACCGGGTCGCGGCGGCGGGTGGCCATGGTCGGCGGGGCGGCGGCCGCGGTGGTCGCCCTGGTGATCGTGGCCACCGTGGCCGGCGTCGGCCGCGGTGAGCCCGCGTCCGACGGCGGCACCACCACCACCACCACCACGACGAGGGCGGTCGGACGGGGCGGGCCGGGCGGTCCGGGCGCCCCGGACGAGACGGTGGATCCGGCCGCCGCTTCGCCGGTCGTGGGTGTGGAGGGCACCCTCGAGCGAGCGGGCGATGACCTCGTGGGCCGCATCACCCTGACTAACCAGGGGCCCGGGCCCATCTGGATCCCCGTCGGGACCGTTGGGTCGAGCCGACCACGCCTCGTGCCGGCGGCCGCCGGGGACGGCCTCATCGACCTCGGGTGGGTCGTGCCCCCGACGCCGGCGGCCGATGAGGGCCTCGACCCACCGGCGGTGGTGTTCCGCCCTGTCGCGCCCGGCGCGGCGATCCAGCTGGAGGCCACCGACGCCCCACCGCCACCCGAGGCCCTCGTCGACATCAGCGGCGAACCGGTGGCCGTCGAGGGCTACCGCCTCTGCGTCGACGCCTTCGCCGATGCCGCCCTCGCGCCCGATGACCGTGGCCCGGTCGAGGGCGACGAGATGGCCGTCGCCGTCGAGGTCGACGCCATCGACGGCGAGTCCACCCGCACCTGCGGCCCGTCACTGCAGGCGTGAGGTCCGACCTGTAACATCGCGGCCGTGGCAGACCGCTGATCCGACCCTCACCGTCCGATCCGTCCCCGGCTCCCCGAGGTTCTGCTGTGGCTCCAGCTCCCCTGCCCCTCTCCGGGCGCGTCGCCCTCGTCACCGGGGCCAACCACGGCATCGGCGCCGCCGTGGCCCGGGCCCTCGCCCGGCGCGGCGCCGACCTGCTCGTCACCTACCTGCGCGCCGACGCCGACGCGGCGGCCGAAGCCGTCGACCCGTCGCGCCCCGACACCTACCTCGCCGCCCGCACCCGTAACGGGACCGGGATCGCAGCCGAGATCGAGGCGTGCGGCCGACGCGCCGTGCCGGTCGAGGTCGACCTGGCCGACACCGACGCGCCCCGCCGCCTGTTCGACGTCGCGGAGGCGGAGCTGGGGCCGGTGACGGTGCTGGTCCACAACGCCAGCGGCTGGCGCCAGGACACCTTCGCCCCCGGCACCTCCGATGCGGTCGGACGGACGGCGGCGGGGATCACGGCGACGTCGATCGACGCCCAGCTCCAGGTCGACGCCCGCGCCGGCGCCCTGCTCATGAACGAGCTCATCGTCCGCCACCGGGCCCGACGTGACACCTGGGGGCGCATCGTCACCCTGACCTCCGGGACCGGCGGGGGCTTCCCGGGCGAGGTCTCCTATGGGGCGGCCAAGGCGGCGCTCGTCAGCTACACGCTGTCGGCGGCGTCGGAGATGGCCACCGACGGGGTCACGGCCAACGTCGTGTACCCACCCGTCACCGACACGGGCTGGGTCACCGACGAGGTGCGGGCGTTCGTCGCGACCGACCACGACCACCACCACGTCGCCTCGCCCGACGAGGTGGCCGAGACGATCGCCTGGCTCTGCGCCGAGGCCAACCACCTCGTCACCGGCAACGTTCTCCGCCTCCGCTGACCGCCGTCGACGGCGGACGCCGCGTTGGCTACCAAGTCGTCGCCGGCGCGGGTCTCGCAGACGATCGGGCCGGCCAGGTCGACCCCTGCGCTGGGGCCGAAGCGGAGGACCGACCATCGAGCATCGCGAACGGTCCGCCGCCCGCCCGAGTCATCGGCACGAGGGCCGTCATCACTCTGTGCTCCAGGCCGTGCCGTGAGGAGGCCTCGATGCGAACGACCTTGGCTCTCGATGACGACCTGCTGGCGGAGGCCCAGCGGCTGACCGGAACGATCGGGAAGAGCCGCTGGTCCGGCAGGCCCTGACGGCCCTGATCGAGCGGGAGAGCGCTCGGCGCCTCGCCGCACTGGGCGGTAGCGAACCAACCCTGACCCCTGTTCCTCGCCGCCGCCCCGACCCGTCGTGATCCTGGTCGACACCTCGATCTGGGTCGAACACCTCCGCAGGGGACACGCCCCGTCCGCCGCTCCCCGGGCAGCTCTGCGGTGGTGAGCACCTGAGCGTCTGTCTCCCCGCCAGGTTGCCCGCCGCCCGCACTCCGTGCGACCGCAGGTGGGCGCCATGCGTCAGGCCGCCTGGGCGTCGGGCGCAGGCGGGTCGTCGACCGACAGGGGCGACCGGTCGCGGAGCAGCCACAGCGCCAGCGCGAGCCACAGCACCACGGCGACGACCACCAGGCCGACGGTGACCCACGGCGACACGTCGGTCAGGTCCCCGCTGCCCGCGGGGAGGCCCGTGGGCGCGCCCGAGTAGCCGACGACGTTGGTCCCGACCGTCACGGCCCACAGCGCGCCGTCACCGGACTGGTCGGTGCGCGCCGCGTCGAACCCGACCACCGGTGCGAGCAGGACCACCGCCGCGGCCGCCAGGGTCGCGACCCGCTGGGCCCGTGGCCATCCCCGCAGGGTCACGAGGGCGCCGCCACCGGCGACCAACGCACCGATCGCCCACGCCCCCGCCTGGATCCACGGGTCCGTTCGCAACCCGCCGGACCCGTCGGAGGTGGCCCCACCCTCGGGTGCGAAGTTCAACCACGCCCCCTCGGCCGGCGCATCCGGCGAGGTGACGCCCAGGACGATGGCGCCGACCACAACGGCCCACGCCATCGCCACCACCGTTCGCTGCGTCCGGTTCACTCGTGCCCCCTCGCTGGCCACACCCACTCCGCCAGTCAATGTAGAGCGGTTCGGAACCGGTCCTGGTGATCGGTCCACCATCGCCGGCGACGGTCGAAGCGCTCCATGCCGCCCATCGCCTTCCACATCGCGATGAAGTTCGGATCCCCGGCCTCGACCCGCCGGCGGACGAACTCGCCGCCGCGAGCGATGGAGTCGGCCAGGATGTCCACCAGCTCTCGTCGGGCGGCGGCGTCGAGCCCGTAGGCGTCGGCGACCAGCCGGAGCCGAGCGGGCCGATCCCCGGCTTCCCAACCCAGACGGGCGGCGTTGATGTCGTCGTCGATCGGTACGCACATGCGCGCCATCTGGGCGAGGTCGTAGGTCGGCCGCCCCGGCGCCGCGAAGTCGAAGTCGAGCAGGCCCACGGCGACACCACCGTCGAACACGACGTTCTCCAGGCACACATCGTTGTGGCCGATGATGGGACCTCGGCCGGGTCGGCCATCTCACTGCTCCACGTCAGATCCGATGGGTCGAACGTCCGAGACGCGTCGTGCATGAAACGCAGCAGCTGGGCGATCGACATCAGCGCGACGTCGGACTGGGCCCAGCTCGGGTACGGCGGTACCGGTACGTCACCTTCGATGAAGATGAGGCGCTCGCGACCGTCGTCGTCGATGCCGACGGGCACCGACGCTCCCCCGAAGCCCGCCGCGTTCAGCGACGACAGGAAGCGGCGGATCGACTCCGAGTGCGGGTTGGAGGGACGCAGCACGTGGCCTCCGACTCGGACCACGCTCCCGGCGTTGGCCACCCCGCCCCTGAGCTGCTGCTCGTCCACCCGCTCACTCTGGCCGACGACCGACCGCATGACGCAATAGAACCTCATGAACCTGTCGACGAGCACGTCGATCGAAAGGTTTGTGGCGTTGCACGAGGGGGCCTCCAACGGTCCCCCCTCCGTGGACTTCTCGGATGACGGTGCGCCCGGCCCCCGGCTGACGGAGTGGTCAGCGGCGGCGGGTGCGCGCTGCGAAGAAGGTGGGGACCTCTCGGTACAGCGGCTGGGCCGCGGCCAGGAGGTCCGAGGCCTCGGGTTCGTCGACCTCCTCGATCACGAAGCCGCAGCGAACCAGGGCGTTGAGGTAGGTGGCGAGGGTGCGGTGGTGGTTTCCCGCCCGGCGCACGCCCTCGGGGTTCGTCGACCGCCAGAACCGCTCGGCGAAGTACCCGGTCAGGGCGACCGCCGGACGCCCGTCCGGCGCGGTGGTCTTCGTCGCGTCGGGAGCGAGGGTGCACGGGTGGCCGATGACGAACACGAACCAGCCACCCGGGCGGAGGATCCGCCCGATGGAGGTGAGCGTGGCGTCGAGGTCGGGGATGTCCATGAGGCCGAGCTGGCAGGTGGCACCGTCGAAGGTCGCCGGGTCGATCAGCGACAGTCGTTGCGCGTCGTCGACGAGGTAGGAGACGTCGACCCCGGGCGGTGCCCCGTGGCCCTCGGCGAGCTCGATCATGGGACGCATCGGCGCCGACGACCCGGCGGGCGCCGGCCGCGAACAGCGCCCTCGTGGCCACGCCCTGGCCGCAGGCCACGTCGAGCACCACCTGGTCGGAGAGCGACGGCGTGAGCCCGAGCAGGCAGCGCACCGCTGTGTCGTGGTGCCCGCTGCCGGCGGTGACCAACGCGTCGTACCAGGGCGCGATGTCCAACCAGGACGGCCCCGATCCGTCCCCGGAGCTCACGAACGCCCGGTGGGCCACGACCCGGTCGGCGCAGGTTGGCCGGCGGTCCCCACCCCGCCCGACGCGCCGAGGAGGAGCTCGTCGCCTGGCGCCACGGACCCAGCCTCTCACGGACGTGGCTGGCGCGTTGCGCCGTTGGCATTCCGTCGTGCGTTGCCGCCCCCGACGTACCAGGGTGGTGACATGCGCGATGCGATCGAGATCGTCTTCTCGTCGACGCTGGCGACGTCCCGTGAGGTGGTGTGGCACTGGGTCTCGGCGACGGATGGGGTGAACTCGGAGCTCTTCCCGCTGGTCCGCATGACCCACCCCCGCGACCAGCGATCGCTGGGCGAAGCCGCCGTGGTGCCAGGACAGATCGTGTTCGGGAGCTGGCTCCTCTTCTTCGGCGTCCTGCCCTTCGACCGCCACGCGCACTGGCCCTTGGGGAGGTGGTGGACGGGTGCGGCTTCGTGGAGGGGTCCACGTCTTGGCTGCAACGTCGAGGGCCCACGAGCGCACGCTCACCGATCGGGTCGACGGGGGGTGCGTGATCGCCACCGATCAGCTCATCATCGAACCGCGGGTCGGCCTGGCGCGCCCCCTGGTGGCGGTGATCGCGGTCCGCCTGTTCCACCACCGCCACCTCCGGCTTCGCCGCCGGTTCGGGACGCCCTGAGCCTGCCAACATCGGACCGAACACCACCGTGGTTGGGGACATCGGTCCAAGGTTCGTGGGGCACCAGGTCAGGCGGAGCGGGGTGCCGAGGAACCGGGCCTCGTTGTCGTACCCTTGGGGTACAGTCGTTCCCATGGTTGCTGTGGCCGATCGGCCCCCCTCCGAGACAACCGAGACGGGTGACTTCGAGGCCTTCGTCGACGCCGAGCCCGGTGCGCTGAGCGACGCCGAGCTGGTCGATCGGCTGTTGGTTGCCCAGAGGATGCGGGCCCGGCTCGATGCCACGGTGGTGGCCCTCACCGACTGCTTCGATGCCCGCGTCGTGTGGGCCGCCGATGGGGCCCGCAACGCCCCGGGGTGGGTCACGGCCCGCGTCGGAGTGTCCTACAGCCAGGCCAAGACGGATCTGGCACTCGCCCGCGACCTGCGCGGCCACGATCCCATCCGCGTCGCCCACGCCGCCGGCCGGTTGACCCGCGACCAGGTGAGGGCCCTGCTCGGTGCCCGTGAGCCCGGCCTGGAGGAGGCGTTCGACCTCTGCGAAGAGATCCTCGTCGCCGAGGTCGCCGGCGCCACCCTGGGCGCGGGGCGGAGGTTTCTGGCCCGCTGGGCCCAGCAGGTCCGCGAGCGCTTCGGCATCGGCGAGCCCGACGGCCCCGAACCGAACGGCGGCGGGGGCCGGTCCCGGGCCCGGCTGTCGCCGGTGGGCGACCGCTGGGCCGGCGAGCTGAACCTCTGCGCCGAGGACGGCGAGAAGATCGCCACCGCTCTCGCGCATCAGATCGACGCCCTGTGGCACGACGGGGTGTTCACCGCCGATGACGGCCTCGACCCCTCGGAGCGCCGGGCCATCGCCCTCGTCGAGGTCATCACCCGCGGCACCCGCGGCGGCGACGACGACGGCACCGCCCGCCCGTTGATCTTCGCCCTCACCACCCCCGCCACCCTCCGCCAGCCCCCCGCCCACGCGACACGCTCAGAGCCCACCGACCGGGGCCACGACCACGACGGCTCAGGGACAGAGGGAAGTGACCGCTGCCGCGAGAGCGCATCGGACCACGACGCGCCGGCCGACGCGAGAGCCGACCGCCGCCCCGATGACGCCGCGTGCGGCACGGCCGGAACCCGCACCCCGCCCCCGCCGTGGCCCCTCCCCCTCGACGGCACCGCCCCCGACCCCGATTGCGGCGGCTGGCCGGGTCCGTTAGGTCTCGACGCCGACCCCGATCCCGATGACCCCGATCCCGACGATCCGCCCCTCGACGATTGGCTCCTCGCCGATCCGTTGGTCGACCTCGATCCGTTGATGCCGTACCCGGCGATGCTCTCCGAGCTGTCGCGGTCCGGGCCAGTGCACCCCGACGTGGTCCGTCGCCTGGCCTGTGAGGGCACCGTCGTCCCCGTCTACGTCGGCCCCGGCGCCGATCATCTCAACATGGGTCGCGGCCTGCGCATCGCCAACCGGGCCCAACGCCGCGCCCTGCGCATCCGCGACGGCGGATGTCAGTTCCCCGGGTGCTCGGTCGCGCCCGAGCACTGCATTGCCCATCACCTCATCTGGTGGGAACACGGCGGTCGCACCGACCTCATCAACCTGGTCCTGCTCTGTCGCCACCATCACAAGGCGGTCCACGGCGGCGGCTTCACCATGACCCGCGGCCCGAACGGCACCATCGTCACCGCGCGCACCGACCGAGAACCGCTCACCGCGCCCCTTCGCGCCCGGAGCCCCCTGGTCCGCTCCCGACCACCCCCCGGTGCATCACCCCCCGGTGCGCCACCCACCGACGACGCCGGTGAGATCGCAGCCGAACGCACTCAGGCCGACTACCTGACCCGATGCCGCATCAAGGATCTCATCCGCCAGGCCGAGGTCGCCCGCCACTGCAGGCGCCGCGCCCCCTCGGACACCACCACCCTCCACCACTGAGAACCCCGGCCGCTTTCGGGCGGCATCCGGGTCCCGACCCCGCCAGGGTGCGCGCGTGGTCGAGCAGCGTCTCCGGCTGGATCATCAGTGGGTGGTGCCGGCCGAGGCCCGTGTGGCGCCCGGCATCGTCGCCTATGTGGCCGGTATCGAGGACATCATCGCCTCCAAAGAGTGGGCAAGCCCCTCCGGCACGAGCTCGAGGGCTTCTGGTCGTCGCTTCGGGGTACCGGGGCCGTATCGTTGAGCCGGTCGGAGACTGAGGATGCGAACCGTGTCGGATACCACTGCGAACGACACTCCCCGGGCCGGTGACGCCACGACGATCACCGACATCCTCCGGACCATCGAGCCCATGGGCGACCTGAGCCGATTCGGCATCGAGGACCTCACACCGGAGGAAGAGGCCGAGTTCTTCAGGATCCTCGAGGAAGCCTGACCGGTGTCCACGGCTGTCGTGGTCGACACGATGGTCGCCGGCGCATGGCTCAGCGTGCGTCCGTCTGACCGCAAGGCCCGATGGGCTCCGCTCCTCGAGCCCGCCCGTTGGGTGCTGCCGTTCGCCGTGGTGGCGGAGATGCGCTTCGGTGCCGAGGTGGCCGGGTGGGGACCACGGCGCCGGGCCGCGCTCGGCCGACTTGTCGCGCAAGCGGGCCGCGCCGAGGAAGTGCTGGGCCACGGCGGCTCGAACCCGCCGCCGCCTCCCCCGCCGACCACCGACGGGGCCTACGTCGCACTCGGTGACTCCTACGCCTCGGGCGAGGGCAACGCCCCGTACCACCCCGGCACCGACACGCCGGACGCGGAGCCGTCCAACACCTGCCACCGCTCCGACGACGCCTACGCCAACGTCGCCGCCACCGACAGCGCCGTGGTGCCCGACGACGTCGAGCTGGCCGCCTGCAGCGGCGCGGTGATCCCCGACTTCTACCAGTCGGGCGAGGGCAACCGGGATGAGGCCCCGCAGCTCGACGCCCTGGGCGGCACCGAACCAGAGCTGGTCTCGGTGGCGATCGGCGGCAACGACATCGGCTTCGTCCCCATCCTCACCGCCTGCCTGCAGGTCACCTCCGGGACGAGCCAGCTCAACCCGGACTACAGCGAGGAGGCCTGCGACGAGCAGCTCGACGAGATCGCCCCCCGGAAGATCGCCGAGCTGACCACCGGGCTCCGAGACGGCGACGATCAGCCCCTGACCTGTGGCGACGGGCCCTGCACGGTGCCGGCCCTCTTCGACGACATCGCCGCCGGGGCCCCCGACGCCCTGGTGGCGGTGGTCGGGTACCCGCCGCCCCTGCCGGAGGTCACGAACGGCGACTGCAGCGGCCCCCTCCTCTTCGACGACGGCAGCGACGCCTTCGGTTGACGTTGGAACCTGGCCGAGCAGTACGTCGATCGCCTCCGCGACCTGTTCACCGACCTCAACGCCACGCTCCGCGACGCCGCCGACGGCGCCGGGTTCACCTACGTGGACTCGACCGACGAGTTCGCCGGCCACGCCGTCTGCAGCGACGCCCCCTTCATCTACGGCCTGAGGCTCGAGCGCGGCGTGCTCGTCGCTGACTCCGCCTCGTTCCACCCCACCGTCGAGGGCCACCGGGCCCTGGCCGACTCGCTCGTCGCCGCGCTGGAGGGCTGAGGTCGTCCGCGCCGCCCATCACTGTCGAGGCGTCAGGCCGAGCGGAGCTCGCCGACCACGTGGTCGATGCAGAGGGTCAGGGCGGCCACGTCATCGGGATCGATCGCCGGGAACAGAGCGACGCGCAGCTGGTTGCGGCCCAGCTTCCGGTAGCTCTCGGTGTCGACGATGCCGTTGGCCCGCAGCACCGCAGACACCAGAGCGGCCTCGACGTCATCGTCCAGGTCGATGGTGGCGACCACCCCGCTGCGCAGCTCAGGTTCGGTCACGAACGGAGTGGCGTAGGCGGAGGCCTCGGCCCACCCGTAGATCGTGGCTGAGCTCTGGGCACTGCGCCCGGCGGCGAAGGCCAGGCCCCCGTTCTGGTTGACCCACTCGGCCTGGTGCACGGCGAGGAAGATCGTGGCCAGGGCGGGCGTGTTGTAGGTCTGGTCCTTGCGGGAGTTGTCGAGGGCGATGCCCAGGTCGAGCGAGGCGGGCACCCAGCGGTCGCCGGCTGCGATGCGCTCGATGCGCGCGATGGCGGCGGGGGAGCAGGCCGCCAGCCAGAGGCCACCATCGGAGGCGAGGCCCTTCTGCGGTGCGAAGTAGTAGATGTCGGTCTCGGCCGCGTCGAAGCGCAAGCCGCCGGCGGCCGAGGTGGCGTCGACCAGCACGAGGGCGCCGTCGTCCGCGCCCTCGGGTCGGGTGGGGGTGACGGCCACGCCGGTCGAGGTCTCGTTGTGGGTGAGGCAGTAGGCGTCGATGCCCTCGCTCGCCGCCAGGGCCGGGGCGGAACCGGGGTCCGAGCGAGCGGTGGACGGCTCACCCAGGTGCGGCGCGGCCCGGCTGACCTCGGCGAACTTCTGCGAGAACTCACCGAAGACGAGGTGGTGGCTGCGGTCGTCGACGGCGCCGAAGGAGAGGGCGTCCCAGAGCGAGGTGGTGCCGCCGTTGCCGAGCAGCACCTCGTAGCCGTCGGGCAGGGCGAACATCTCGGCCACCGCGTTGCGCAGCCGCGACACCATGAGGCGCACCGGAGGTTGGCGGTGCGACGTGCCGAGGTACTCGCCGGCCTCGGCGGCCAGGGCGGCCACCGCCTCGGGCGACACCTTGGACGGACCGCAGCCGAAGCGGCCGTCGACCGGCAGCAGGTCGGTGGGGATCCGGATCTCGGGCGGAGGCGTGCTCATCGCGTGCCACTATCGCGGCCGACCCCGTGTGGGGGAAATCGCTTCCCCAGGAGGCACCCGATGCCCGATCACCTGCACACCGACCCCGCTCACCGCCCTGAGGGCGTCGGCGGACGCCGACCCGATCCGACAGAGGCACGCCGCGTGTCCCGTCGGATCGCCGCCATCGCCCCGTCGGCCACCCTCGCCGTCGACGCCCAGGCCAAGGCCATGAAGGCGGCGGGGGAGGACGTCATCGGCTTCGGAGCCGGCGAGCCCGACTTCGCCACCCCGGACCACATCGTCGAGGCCGCGGTCGCCGCGTGCCGCGACCCGTTGAACCACCGCTACACGCCGGCCGGCGGCCTGCCCGAGCTGCGCGCTGCCATCGCCACCAAGACCCGCCGCGACTCGGGCTACGAGGTCGGATCCGACCAGGTCCTCGTCACCAACGGCGGCAAGCACGCCGTCTACAACGCCTTCGCCGCCCTGCTCGACCCCGGCGACGAGGTGCTCCTCCCGGCGCCCTACTGGACCACCTACCCCGAGCCGATCCGCCTGGCCGGCGGGGTACCCGTTCCGTTGCTCACCGACGAGACGACCGGCTTCCGGGTCACCGTCGACCAGCTGGAGGCGGCCCGCACCCCCGACACCAAGGCCATGGTCTTCGTGTCGCCGTCAAACCCCACCGGCGCCGTCTACCCCCGAGACGAGATCGAGGCCATCGGCCGCTGGGCCGCCGAGGCCGGCATCTGGGTGGTCACCGACGAGATCTACGAGCACCTGACCTATGACCACCACGAGTTCCACTCCATGCCCGTGTTGGTGCCCGAGCTGGCCGACCGCTGCCTGGTGCTCAACGGCGTGGCCAAGACCTACGCCATGACCGGCTGGCGGGTGGGCTGGATGGTCGGCCCGACCGACGTGGTGAAGGCGGCTGCGAACCTGCAATCGCACCAGACCTCGAACGTTGCCAACGTCAGCCAGCGCGCCACCCTCGCTGCGGTCAGCGGCGGGCTGGAGGATGTGGCCCGCATGCGCGAGGCCTTCGAGCGTCGGGGCCAGCGGATGCACGACATGTTGAACGCCATTCCGGGGGTCACCGCCATGCGTCCCGAGGGCGCGTTCTACGCCTTCCCCTCGTTCCGGGCCGTGCTCGAGCGGGGCGAGGTCGCGGGCACACCCGTGCGCACCACCGTCGAGCTGGCCGAGGTGATCCTCGAGCAGGCCAAGGTCGCCATCGTGCCCGGCGAGGCCTTCGCCGCCCCCGGCTACGCCCGGTTGTCCTTCGCCCTCGGCGATGACGACCTGGGAGAAGGCATCGGCCGCATCGACGAGCTGCTGTCGCGATGACTCGCGGCCCACGCCCCTTCGACGGAGGCCGACGGTGACGCGCCAGGTGCGGCCCTATGGCACCTGGCCGTCGGTGGTCACGCCCCAGGCCCTGGTGGCCGGGGCTGCGGCGCCGGGTGAGGTCCGGGTCGACGGCGACGACATCTGGTGGAGCGAGTCGCGTCCCTCCGACGGTGGGCGCATCGAGCTGGTGCGGCGCCGGGTCGACGGCACCACCGAGGACGTGCTCGCGCCCCGAGTCGCACCGGAGGACCGCCCGGGGAACGTTCGCACCGCGCTGCTCGAGTACGGCGGGGGAGCCTGGTGCGTCGAGAGCGGCGTGGTCACCTTCGCCCAGTGGGACGACCAGCGCCTGCACCGCCTGGTGGCCGACGACCCCGACGCCCTGCCGGCCCCGCTGACCCCCGAGCCGGCCTCGCCCCGGGGCCTGCGCTACGGCGACGTGGTCGCCCTGAACCACGGTTGGCTGCTCGCGGTCCGCGAGGCCCATCCCGGCGAGGACGTCGACGCGGCCCTCGGCGCCGAGGAGCCGGTCCACGAGGTGGTGGCCATCCCGACCGACGGCTCGGCCGCGACCGATCCGGCTCGCGTCCGGGTGCTGGTGTCGGGCCCGGACTTCGTCGCCTCGCCCCGGCCCGGGCCCGCCCGCCTGGCCTGGGTCCAGTGGAACCACCCCCGCATGCCGTGGGACGGCACCGAGCTGGTCGTCGTCGGGATGGGCCTCGATGCCGATGGCGCGCCCGTCGTCCGGAACGACTCGATGGTCGTGGCGGGCGGCCCCGACGAGTCGGTCGTGCAGCCGGAGTGGGATCGCAGCGGCGCCCTCTGGTTCTGCTCGGACCGCTCGGGCTGGTGGAACCTCCACCGGATCGCGGAGCCGGGCGGTGACGGACCCGACGGGGCCGTCGAGGTCGTGGCCCCCGTCGAGGCCGAGATCGGCGGTCCCCGGTGGGTCGGGGGGCTCCGCGAGTACGCCCCGCTCGGCGACGGGCGCATCCTCGCTGCGGTCACCGCCGAGGGCGCGACGGCCCTGGGCGTCGTGGCCGCCGGCCCCCACGGGACGGGCGCGACCACGCCGGTCGCCCACGTCGCGCTCGACCTCGGCGGCTCGCCGGCCACCGTGGTCAGCCAGGTCGTCTCCGGCCCCGGTCCGGCCCAGGCCGTCGTCATCGTCGGCTCGGCGCGCGCCGAGCTCACGCCGGTGCTGATCGACCTGCCGCCGGTACCCGACACACCCGGCTCCGACGCCGGTCGGGGCCGTCGGGCCATCCCCCGGGCGGAGCGGTCGACACCCTCGGCCGCGGTGGGGGCCCTCGACGTGGCCCCCACCGCCGAGGCCCGCCCGCTGCGCGCCGCTCGCAACGTCGGGCTCACCGGCGCCGAGGTCGCCGAGGCCGAGCCGTTCACCTTCAGGAGCCACGGCGGGCGCACCGGCCACGCCCTGCTCTACCGACCGACCAGCCTCACCTCGGTCGCACCCGACGGTGAGCGGCCTCCGCTGGTGGTGATGATCCGCGGCGGGCCGACCAGCGCGGCGCGTCCGATGCTCGAGCTGAGCCGCCAGTTCTGGACGTCGCGTGGCCTCGCTGTGGTCGACGTCGACTACGGCGGGTCGACCGGCTACGGCCGGCCCTACCGGCGACTGCTCGACGGCCAGTGGGGCATCGTCGACGTCGAGGACTGCATCGCCGCCGCCCGCCACCTCGCCGCCGAGGGCGTGGTCGACGGTGACCGCATGGTGATCCGCGGCGGCTCTGCGGGGGGCTTCACCACCCTCGTCGCCCTCTGCACCTCCGGTGCCTTCGCCGCCGGCACCAGCCTCTACGGCGTGTGCGATCTGGCCGCCCTGGCCGCCGACACCCACAAGTTCGAGTCCCGGTACCTCGACGGCCTGGTGGGCCCGTGGCCCGACGCGGCCGACGTGTACGCGGCGCGCAGCCCCCTCGGCCTGCTCGACGGCCTGGCCACCCCGGTGCTCGTGCTGCAGGGGGCCGACGATGCCGTCGTGCCCCCGAGCCAGGCCGAGGCCGTCGTCGCCGCAGTCGCAGCCAAGGGCCTGGCCCACGCCTACCTGCTCTTCGAGGGTGAGGGCCACGGCTTCCGCCGGGCGGAGGTGATCGTGGCCGCCGTGGGGGCCGAGCTGGCCTTCTACGGCCAGGTGCTCGGCTTCACCCCCGCCGATGACCTGCCCGCCCTCCCCGCCACCGCGACCCCTCCGGCCTGACCCGGCCCTCCCGGGGCGCGGATCGGCGGTTCAGCCACCAGCGCGCGCCACACCTCGAGGGCGAACCCGCCGTCGTCGGGCGTCGTCCCGGCTCCCGACCGCCACCACCACCCCGGAGGTCCAGGCGGGCCCCGTCACGCGGCGGGGAAGAAGTAGCCCTGGATGTCGATGACGATGTGGGTGCCGGCGCCGAAGGTCTGGACGGCCATGTCGCTGATCGCGGCGGTGGTGGTGATGGGGATGGTGCCGGTGTTGGTGATCGATGTGCCGGTCGGGTAGTTGAGGAAGGTGGCGCCGGGGAGGGGGGTGCCGGCGGGCCAGGCGCGGGTGTAGCCGGTGCCGGTGGGGCCCACGGCGGTGATGGAGGCTTCGACGGCGACGGCGCCGGTGGGGATGGTGCAGCCTCCGGCGGTGCCGCCCTGGGCGGCGAAGCCGGGTCCGGTGCCGGCGACCTGGAAGCTGCGTTGCTGGCCGGCGGTGAAGGCGCCGCCTGCTCCTGAGGCGCGGGTGTCGACGACGCGGCACGGGGTGATCGAGCTGTAGGACTGGCCGGCGCCGGCCGGGCAGCTGCCGAGGCCGCTGATGGCGGTGACGGCGTCGATGAGGCCGCTGCCCTGGGCGTCGGCACCGAAGCCGGCGATCGGCCGGCCGCTGGTCCGCAGCGCGGCCATCACCTCGGGCCCGGTGCGGCACGGCTCGGCCTCGCGTTGCAGGGCCGCCACCGCCGCGGCGTGCGGTGCGGCGGCCGAGGTGCCGAAGAAGTCCTCGAAGCCAGCGACGGTGGTCACCGTGCCGTCGGAGGCCGAGAAGTCGATCTGCTTCGTCGCACACGGCGTGATCGCCGTCGCCGGGGTGGTGCCGTTCACCGGGTTCCAGCAGTAGGTGGCGGGCCCCCGGGACGAGAAGCTCTCGATCGTGTTCGAGTCGAACCACGGCGTGGCCGCGACCGCCGCGCCCGAGCGGGCCGCGTTGTGGCCGAAGGTGGTGGGGCCGACGATGTTGCCGCCGGTGGTGGCGGTGTGCTCCATCGCCGCGAAACGGGCACGGTGGAAGATGACCTTGAACCGGGGGGTGTTGGCGCCCGAGAACCGGGAGACGACGAGGTCGTAGCTCTGGCTGGTCCCGGTGCTGTTTGTGAAGTTCAGGAACTCGAAGGTCGAGCCCGTCGACGGGTTGCTCTCGAGGCTCTCGGCCACGACCGCGCCCGATGAGCTCAGGAGGCGGATCTCGAGGTCGGTGGACACGCCGAACAGCGGTTCGCTGTACCCCATGGACAGGTGCACCCGCTGGCCGTTCGGGACCGTCACCCGGTTGGTGCTGTCGACTCCGACGCCGGGATCGAAGTCGTGGCAGGACGCGTCGGCGACGGCGGCCGGGCACGACGCCGGTCGGTACGAGGTGGCCTCGTAGGAGCCGATGGGTGTTCCGCCCACCGTCGCGTGGCTGTTGGCCGCCGAGGAGAAGTAGACGGCACCCGACGCGGTGACGTCGTTCACCGCCTTGGCGATGACCCCGTCCTGGTACATCGGCTCGCTGAAGTAGGTGATGTCGTCGACGATGACGGTGGCCCCTGCGGTGCGCAGGGCCCGGATCTGGTTGGCGAAGTCGACATCGCCGTTGAAGGCGCTGGCGACGAGCAGCTCCGCGTCAGGAGCCAGGTCGTGGATCAGCTGGGCCATGGCTCGGCCCTCATCGATGCCGCCGGAGATGTCGGTCAGGACCTGCACCGGTGTGGTCTTGCCGCACGGGTTGCCGGCGCCGGGCAGCTCTCCGGCGGCCACATCGGCCGCCGGCCCGCCGGCGGTGGACGCGAACGAGTCGGACAAGATGCCGATCTTGATGCCGGCGCCGCTCACGCCGTGAGTGGAGCGAGCGAGGGCCGCCCGCAGCTGCGTGTCGGCCTCGGAGGTCTGCCGGTCCGCGCACGAGCTGGTGACCGGTCCGCCGTCGGGGGAGCTGGCTTCGGGTGTCCCGTTGGTGTTGCCGCCGACGATCGGTTCCTGGATCTCGCGAGCCGAACGGAGGCCGTCGACACCTGTCAGCCCGTCGAGGTCGGGCGGGTCGACGGCCACGGTGGCCAGGGTGCGGGACGGGTCGACAGCGGTGACCACGGCCCCGGTCGCGCTCAGCCCAGGGCCGGCGAGCACGGCGGGGGAGTCGACCCAGATGTCGACCAGCAGGCGGCCGGTGTCGTCGCGCAGCAGGCTTCCGGCGCCGTCGGTGGGCAAGTCGACGACGCGGTTCTGGGCCGCCGTCGACGCGCCGGCGCGCTGGTCGGCCAGGGTCTCGAGTCGCACCGAGAGCGGCGACGCTGAGCCGCCGCCCTTGCCCCTCACCTGGGCTGTCGCGGGGGTGGCTGCGGCCAGGCCGGCCACCAGCCCCGCCACCACGACAACCATCGCGACCCGTCGTCGGTTGA